>CAIUAC010001032.1 GCA_903896985.1 uncultured Sandaracinus sp. | reverse complement strand
CGACGAGGGCGACGGCGCCCGGCGCCGCGCGCATGAAGTCGAGCGAGAGCCGCGCGAGCCCGACGAGGTAGCGCGTCCCGACGCGCGTGAGCCCATCGGGCCGGGCGCCGATGCGCTCGCCGCCGACGTCCGCGCCGAGCGGCGCGAGATCGACCCGCGCGACGACCGCGCGCGAGCTGAGATCGAGGCGCACGACGTCGTCGCCGCGATCGAGCAGCGGCGCGCCGGGCAGAGAATTCGCCTCGAAGCGCGTCAGCACGAGCTCCGTCGCCGCGCGCCCGGTCACGTCGTGCGGGTTCGGCGACCAGCTCCTCGAGGCGGGCGAGGCGCGCACCTCGGCCTGCACGCGCAGCGTCGGCTCCGCGAGCGAGATGCGCGTGACGACGTCGGTGACGAAGCGATCGATCAGCGTGAGCTGCCCGTCTCGGAGCGGCGTGCTCGGCATCACGACGTCGCCGTTGAGCGTCGCGCCGAGCCCCGTCGCGGTCGTGCCGGAGTCGATCCACGCCTCGCTGAGGAGCGCGCCGTCCGCGTCGAGCAGCGCGACCGCCGTCGCCGTGTAGTCCGTCGTGACGACCGCGTACGACGCAGGCCGCGCGAGCGGGGCGAGCCGCGCGGGCGCGCACTCGTTGAGCGGGCTCTCGCCGCACGCGCCGAGCAGCGCCAGCCCCGCGGCGAATAGACCCCCGGCGAACACCCCTGTGGCGCGGGGCGCGAAGAGCGCGCGCACGCTCACTGACCTTCGGCGTGCACGACCGCGACGGCGTCGAGATCGAAGCCGTCCGTGCCGGCGCCGTCCATGCGCCCGTGCCCCGCGTCCGTCAGCCGAAGAAAGCGCGCGCGTGCCACCCCGATCGTCGCGAGGTCGAACGCGTCGCCGCCCGCCGCCCCCGGATCCTGCGGGTCGAGCGCGTTCGCGTCGGCGTTGGCGAGCACGGGTGCGAGCCCCGCGCAGCCTGCATACGGCGCCGCGAGCGAGTCGCACGGGAACGCCGTCCAAGTCGTGCCGTCGTCGCTGACCTCGAGCCGCGCGGGCTCGACGTACAGCGCGGTCGAGCCGCTGATTCGAAACGCGTTCTCGAAGATCAGCAGATCGGTGCCCGGCCCATCGACCGCCGCGAGCCCAAGCTCCAGCGTCAACGAGCCGCCCGTGCCGAGCGAGAGCACATCGGTCGAGCCCGAGCGCAGCCCCGCGCCGCGCGGCGCGCCGAGGACGATGTCCGGCAGCTTGTCCGCGCCGAAGCCGCCGCCAGCGCCCGGCGTGTAGTCGACGACGCGGATGGCGAACGGCGCGTCGGGTGCGAGCGACGGATCGCCTCCGCAGCCGAGGAGCGATGCGCCGAGCGCGGAGCCTGCGAGCACGGCGCCGACGACCCGCGGCATACGACCGAAGAAGAGATGACGACCGAGCAGGGAACGAACGAGCGACGCGGACTGGCTGAGCATGGGGACCTCGCGAAGCCGCTCCCCGCAGCCTCCGGTCACACGCGCGCCGCGCCCTCGATGGGCAGCGGCGCTCGCGTCGAATCGCGCGGCAGGTCTCCTGGCTCCCGGATCGTCCCCCTGCGCGGCCTTCCCAGCGTCGCGGTCTCCCGCGCTGCCAGTGGCTGTCTTCGCGCACGAGTCCCCGGTCACAGTGGCGGGGGCCGCGGCGGAATCCACAGCTCGCGCCGTGCACCGACTTCCCTCTTCGCACCCGTAGGTGACCGCACGTTCGTGGTGTAGATGAGCGTGTCTCTGAGTGCGGACCTCTCGTGGAGGCAACGGTCTAGAGGAGCGCCGCCGCGGTGTCAACGAGCGCGCGCGGGACCTTGCCGGGCAGGGGACGTGCTCGACACCCGTCGCGCATCCTCTCGCGAGGTCCTGCGTGGTGACGGTCGGACGGAATCAGCGGCTGTCGCAGGAACGCACGATTCGATATTACGACGAGCGACAATCGACCCACGGCCGCGTAGGCTCGCCCGCAGCCTCGCGTAGACAGTCCGAGATCGGGGCGAGGACTTATGGAACTCCAGCTCATCACTTGGAACGTTCATTTTCGGGACGCGGATGCGCTCGACGCGCTCAAGCCGAGGGCCGACGCGCTCGACGTCGTGCTGCTCCAGGAAGTGAAGAACTCAGCGCGCGAGGCGTATCGGGCGCGGCTCGCGTCGTTAGGGTTTGGCTACTTCGAGCACGGCGGGGGCGACGGACCGACGAAGCGTTACGGCAATGTGACCGCCACCAAGCGTCCCATCACGCGCATTCCCACGACGGTCCAGGCGCCATTTCCGCAGTTGCTCGTGCACGTCCGACTCGAGGTCGCGCCAGCGCATACGTTGGAGCTCATCAACGTGCACGCGCCGAACGGGTCCAACAATGGCTGGGACAAGATCCGCACACTGCGGGGAGCCCGGCGAATCGTGGAGGACATGCGTCCGGCCCCGGTGGTAGTCGCCGGCGATTTCAATGAACCGCGCTATTTGCCCGGCGGCCTCCCCGTGCGGAGTTTCGCCTGGAGGAAGGACACCGCTGAGAGTGATTGGCAAAGACTCAAGGACCAGCCGTGGCAGCGCAAGAACGCGCGAGGTGACGTCGAGGCCGAACCTCGTGGCGCCTGGGATGACGCGGTTGGTTGGTACTTCACCGAAGATTCGGGCTTGCAGCACGCCCACTGGGCAACGCACGGAAGGGGTACGGCCCACGTCTCGCATCGAACCTCTGCTGACGAAGGCGGCGAGCGCTGGTTTGACCACCTGTTCGTCTCCAAGGCCCTGCGGGTGCGTGAGAGCGCCTATCTAGATGAGCTTTGCGCTCCGCTAGGTCCGAGCGATCATTCCGCGCTGTGGGCGAAGGTGGAGGTCTGACGAGCGGTCGAGCCTGCGCGAGAACCTCGCAGCGCCTGAGGTGTCCATGACGACCAAGAACGAGCAGAGCGTACGCAGCACATCGCGGGCCCGCGCGAGCGCAGGAGCGCAGGTGAAGGCGGCGTCGAGCCCGAAGGCCGGCGCCGCGGATAACGCGCAAGCGCAGCCAGCGGCGCGTGACACGCCGACGGCGCGGCCTAAGCGCGCCCCGCGGGTCGCATGGCCCAATCACTACGACCGCTGCTTGGAGCTTGGTGGCTACGACGCGAGCACCCTCGCCGCCCTGACGAAGAAGGAGCGCGCGCTCCTG
>CAIUAC010001031.1 GCA_903896985.1 uncultured Sandaracinus sp. | reverse complement strand
CGCTCGAACCCGGCGACCTACACCGGCGTATTCGGCACGATGCGCGAGCTCTACGCGCAGCTCCCCGAGGCGCGCGCGCGGGGCTACAAGCCCGGGCGCTTCAGCTTCAACGTGAAGGGCGGGCGCTGCGAGGCGTGCGCGGGCGACGGCGTGCTGCGCATCGAGATGCACTTCTTGCCCGACGTCTTCGTCACCTGCGAGGAGTGCAGCGGCAAGCGCTACAACCGCGAGACGCTCGAGGTGCTCTACCGCGGGCACAGCATCGCGTCGCTGCTCGCGCTGCCGATCGACGACGCGCTCGAGCTGCTCGGCGCGGTGCCGAAGATCCGTCAGACGCTGAGCGCGCTCTCGCGCGTCGGGCTCGGCTACGTCGAGCTCGGGCAGAGCGCGACGACGCTCTCCGGCGGCGAGGCGCAGCGCGTGAAGCTCTCGCGCGAGCTCGCGAAGAAGGCCACCGGGCGCACGCTCTACGTGCTCGATGAGCCGACGACGGGCCTCCACTTCGCGGACGTCGAGGTGCTCGTCGGCGTGCTCCAAGAGCTCGTCGATCAGGGCAACACGGTCGTCGTCATCGAGCACAACCTCGACCTCGTGAAGGTCGCCGATCACGTGATCGATCTCGGTCCCGAAGGCGGCAGCGGCGGCGGCTTGATCGTCGGGCAGGGGACGCCGGAGCAGCTCGCCAAGCTCGCCGGCTCGTACACCGGGCGCTTCCTCGCGCGGGAGTTCGCGCGCGCCAAGAAGCGCTAGGCGCGCCTACGCCTTCCAGTCCCGCAGCTCGCGCTTGAGCACTTTGCCCGTCGGATTCTTCGGCAGCTCATCGAGCACGACGACCTCGCGCGGCATCTTCGAGCTGCTGAGGAGCGTGCGGCAGTGCGCGAGGAGCTCCGTCGGCGTCGCATTCGCACCTTCGCGCAGCGCGACGAACGCGCGCACGCGCTCGCCCCACTCCTCGTCGGGCACGCCGATCACGGCCGCCTCCGCGACGGCTGGGTGCGTGTGCAGCACCTCCTCGAGCTCCGCGGGATACACGTTCACGCCGCCCGAGATGATCATGTCGCGCTTGCGCCCGTCGATGTGAAAGAGCCCGTCGCGGTCCTCGTGCGCGAGGTCGCCCACCGAGAAGAAGCCCTCGCTCATCGAGTCGTTGGTCGCGGTGTCGTCGCGGTGATAGCCGGCGACGAGCATGTCGTTCTTCACCCAGAGCTCGCCCGTCGTGCCGCGCGGCACGGCGCGCCCTTGCTCGTCGAGGATGCGCAGCGCGTTGCCGGGGATGACGTGCCCGATGGTGCCCGGCGCGCGCAGCAATTCCTCGCTGTTCGCGAGCGTGTTCACGCCGGTCTCCGTCGCGCCGTAGAAGTTGTAGAGCACCGGGCCGAAGCGCTCGATGAAGCGCCGCGCGAGCGTCCCGGAGAGCGGAGCGCCGCCTGAGAACACCGCGTGCAGCGTGCTCGTGTCGTAGCGTGCGAGCGTGCGCTCCGGCAGCTGCAGAATCCGGTGCATCATCGTCGGCACGACCGCCGTCGTCGTGATGCGCTCCCGCTCGACGAGCGCGAGGAATTGCTCGGGGTCGAAGCGCGGCGCGATGACGAGCGTGCCCCCGACGACGAGGTTGAACCCGATGAAGCCGAACGCCGTCGAGTGGTACATCGGGCAGACGGCGAGGTGCCTGTCGCCGACGCGGATCGGCGTCTCGAGGAGAAAGCGCATCACCGCCGCGCCCATTTCCTTGGGGAATTTGCGCACCGCGCCCTTCGGCTTGCCCGTCGTGCCGCTCGTGTAGATGACGACGGCGCTGTCCTCGGAGATGCCCGCCTCGAGCGAGACCTTCGCGCCCGGCGCGATGAACGCGCGCTCGTAGGACGTGAGCGTCGCGCGCTCTCCGCCGACGACGAAGAGACACTCGTCGCGCACGTTCGTCAGCCGCGCGCGTGCGGCGAGGAGCGACTCCGTGCAGTCGATGTCCGTGAAGACCGCGCGCGCGCCCGAGTGATTGACCAGGTAGTCGAGCTCCGCCGCCGTCGAGCGCCAGCTGACGGAGACCGCGCTCCCGCCGAGTCGCGCCATCGCCGACTGCACCTCGAGGAACGCCGCGCGGTTGTGAAGCTGCAGCACCGCCGAGTCGCCCTTGCCGAGGCCGCGCGCGCGCAGCCCACCCGCGAGCCGATCGATGCGGTCGTTCGCGTTGGCGTACGTCATGCGGCGCGGCTCAGGCAGCGAGCCGAGCGCCTCGGACGCCGCGCTCTCGTAGCTCACGATTGCGAGGCGGTCGGGATCGTTGGCCGCGTGAACACGAAACAGCGCCGACGGGCCGAGCGGCCCCGCGAGTTGCTGCGAGAGCAGCGTACGCGCGCCTCCGGGCGTCATCCGGTACGCCATGCCGGTGTGCAGCGCGCCGCGTCCGATGGCGGTCGCGCGGCGAAGGGCGCCGAGAATCTCGTCGCGAAGCATGTCCCGACCTCCGCGCCGCAGTGTACACACTCGGGGGTTCAACCTCGCCGAGGCTCGACGTTTGGCTTTCGGCGAGTCTCTGGTTGAATCCGCCCTGCTCGGATTATTGGGCGGAACAAGGAAATGTTCTTGACCCGCGCGCCCAACGTTGTGTAGCGTGAGATACACGCTGACTCATTCAAGGAGGTTCCATGTCCTCGTTCTGGTCCGATGCGAGCCCGATCACCAAGGGAGTCATCGTCATCGGTGCTCTCGGTCTCATCTATCTCGGTGTCGCGAAGCTCGCCGGCTTCCCGCCCTTCCTCAACACCGAGGTCGCGCCCGTCCGCGGGCTGACGCCTCAGTAGCCCTGGCGGTGTTCGTGCTGTAGCGCGCGTAGGGCGGAGGAGAGCAGTCCTCCTCCGCTCTACGCGCGTCTTTTTTGTGCCCGCGGCCCGCCCCGCGGGGCAGCTTCAGCGCGCGTCGAACGGCGCGTCGAGAGACCGTTGGAAGGCGTCCCCGACGACGACACAAACTTCGCGCACTTCGACTGAGCCGCCGAACAGCAACGCGAGAGGTTGCAGGCGAACGCGCTCGACCTCCGCGCGGTGAGCGCTGACGAACGCGGCGATGCGTACCAGCACATCCGCCGTCGACGAGATCGCAGCGCGGCGCACCGACGCGCCTCCGGCGAAGATGAGGGCGCTGCCGCGCAGGCGCTCGAGGACGCGCTCGAGGCGCGCCGCAGACGCCGGCAAGATTGTGAGCGTCTCGTCGCCGGAAGCGAGGCCGTGCGCGTCCGCGAAGCCGATTCGGACGCCCACGAGGCCGTTCGGAAGGGGCTCCGCGTCGACGCGCAAGAGCGCTTGCGCGGCGGCGGTCGCGGTGACGGTGACGCCGAGCAGGCGGCTGCCCGGCGCGCGGGTGTCCGCCGCCGTCATGAGCTGCCGATAGATGTCGCGGACGCGGGCTGCGTTGTCGACGCCGTCGACCGCGAGGTCCGGGTGGTCCCACACGCGCAGATCGGGGGACGCGAGGGCGATTCGCACCGGATAGCCGATGCGAGTCGCCTCGGACGCCGCGCGCGAGGGGCTCGTGCAGAGCTCCTCGATCGGGAAGGGGAGGCCGTAGCTGCGCAGCGCGGTCTTGCTCGCAGGGTCGGACAGCGAGCGCGGCGGTCCGAAGATCACCTCGAGCACCGCCTCTCGGGACGCGCCCGCGGGGATGGTGAGCTCCGGCGCCTCATCGGCCTCCGCCGCGGCAAGCGCGCGGAGCGCGGCCGCGAGATCGCGCGCCTCACCGACGGGCACGCACGCGTCGGTGGCGCCGTGCGAGTACCCGAGGAGGCCATCGTCGACGCGGACGATGCGACCGCCTCCGCGCTCGCCAGTGGTCATCGCGAGGCGCAAGCGCGCGCGGTCGGCCCCGAGCAGGCCCTTGACGGACGCGGTCCACGGGCGGCGCGCACCGGTGGCGAGCAGCGCGATGACAGCCGCGAGGGGGCGCACCTCGTCGATGGCGATGAGCCCGAGGTCTGCGGCGAGCGCGGTCGCCGTTCCCGCGTTTTCGTGAGGGGCGACGATGGCGACCGCGCACGGAAGGCGCGCGGCACGAGCCGCAGCCGCGAGCCGTACGAGGGCAGCGGCCGAGGGAGGCGACTGCACGACCACCGCCGCAGCGGAGCCCGAGGCGAGGGTCGCGCACGCCTAGAT
>CAIUAC010001030.1 GCA_903896985.1 uncultured Sandaracinus sp. | reverse complement strand
TGCGGCTGCGCGTCTTCGAGCGCGGCGTCGGCTGGACGCAAGCGTGCGGCACGGGCGCGTGCGCTGCGGCGGTCGCGGCGGTCGAGACGGGGCGGGCTGCGCGCGGCCGCGAGCTGCGCGTGACGCTGCCCGGAGGCGCGCTCGTCGTGCGGGTCGGCGCGCAGGGCGAGCGCGTGCACATGACGGGTCCGGCGCGGCACGTCTTCGATGGGACGCTGCTGCGCGCGATGCTCCCGCGCGGCGCGAGCGGCGCATGAGCCTGCCGCCGCGGCTGCGCGCGCTCGTCGTCACGCTCGACCTCGACGACGCGCGCTTCATCTCCGCGGTGCTCTCCGACTACGGCGACGACGCGCAGGTCGCCGACGGCGTCACGGACGCGCTCGCGCGCCTCACGCGGGAGCCTTTCGACCTCGTGCTGCTCTCGCTCGCCATGCCGAACGGCGGCGGGCTCGCGCTCGTGCACCATCTGCGCGCGCTCTACCCGGACGTCGACGTCGTCTGCGTCGCGAACACCGCCGAGGTCGAGCAGTCGGCGCACGCGATGGCCCTCGGCGTGCTCACGACGGTGATGCGCCCCCTGACCGGGGACGCGGTGCTCGTCGCGGCCGACCGGGCGCGCGAGCGTCGGATGCTGATCCGCGAGCGCGCGCGGCTCAGCGTCGAGGGGGCGACGAGCCGCCATCGCTCGGCGACCTACGCGCGCTGCGCGGCGTTCGTCAGCGAGACCGAGCAAGACGCGATCGCCGCCCGCGTGCTCGACGCGTGCGCCGGCGAGGTGCCGTCGCTCGCGGCGGCGATCTACGTGCCGGAAGACTCGGGCGAGCGGCGCCTCACGCGCGTCGCCGCGGCAGGGCAAGTGGAGCGCCTGCCCAAGGAGCTCGAGGCGAACGAGGTCGGGGCGATGAGCCCGATGGACCTCGTCGTCGAGCACGGCGCGAGCGTGCGGGTGCTGCTGCTCGGCGACTCGTCCGTCGCCTGCGTGGTCGAGCTTCTGCGCGAGGGCAGCGCGCCGCTCTCGGCCGACGAGCTCGAAGGGCTGCAGGTGATCGCCGCGCTCGGCACCGCCGCGTTCGCCGCGGCGAAGAAGGTCGAGCTGATCGCGCGGGGCGGCATCAAGGATCCCGAGACCAGCGCCTACACCTTCGCGTACTTCGGCGACGCCGCCGGGCGCGAGATCGATCGCGCGACGCGGCACGGCAGGCAATTCGGCCTGCTCACCGTCGCCGTCGACGGGCTCGCGCGCGCTCGGGCGACGCTCGACCCGCACGCGGCGCTCGAGCTGCGGCGTATGACGGCGGACGCGATCCTCGACGCGGTGCGCGACAGCGACGTGCTCGCGCGCGTCGAGGACGACGAGTTCTATCTGCTCTTGCCGGAGACCGGGCTGCTCGGCGCGCTCACCTGCCGTCGTCGGATCGAGGAGCGCCTGCGCGCGCTCGCCGAGACGATGAGAACGACCGTGAGCGAGCCGCTCGTACCCGTGATCGGCGTGGCCGTGTATCCACAAGATGGCAACGATCTGGGGCGGCTCCTCCGCGCTGCCCGGCGGCGCTCGGAGCGCTCGAGGCGCGGCGTGTTCCGCAAGCTCGGCCTCGCGGGGATGCCGTTCTGGGCGCAGCTCGAGGTGCTGCTCGGCAGCGAAGACGAGAGCGCGCTCGGGCGCGACGGGACGGTCTCGCTGCACCTCGACCTGCGGCGCGCGCACGACGACGAGGCGCTCGTGCGGCACGCGGCGATGACGGACGCGCTCGTGCCGGTGATCGCCGGAGAGCTCGTCGCGGACGCCGTGCGGCTCGGCGCTGCGGGCACCATCTACGTCGCGGGTGACGCGGCGCTCGGGCACGCCGTCGCCCGCGCGCTCGAGGGCGCTGAGCGCAGCCCGTTGCGCGCTTGGGTGCTCGGCCCCGCGCCTGACCTCGACGACGTCGCGTCCGCCTACCGCCTCCCGCTCGAGGACGTGCGGCTCACGCGCGCGACGCTGGTCCTCGCGCTGACGGAGCTCGGGGGCTACGCGCTCGTCGCGCGCCCGCTCGCGCCCGCGACGCTGCTCGCGTTTCACGCCGCCGACCTCGACCTCGTCGAGGGGCTGCTCTGGTCGCTGCAGGCCACCTATCACCTCCAGCCGGAGCTGCGCTCATGACCACCGTGCCGCCCCCAGAGCGCGTACGCGGGCGCGTCCTGATCGTCGACGGCGACTGGGACACGCTCGGCGCCCTCGCCGACGCGCTGCGCGGGCGTGGTCACACCGTCGTGCTCGCGACCGATGGGCGCACAGGGCTCGCGCGCGCCGTCGAGACCTCGCCCGAGGTCGTGCTCGTCGACCGCGACATCCCCGTCGTCGACGTGCGGACCTTCCTCGAGGTGCTGCGCGACAACCCGCGCACCTCCGAGGCGCACACGTTCGTGATGGGGCGCGGAGACCTCGCGCGCATCGCGACGATCGATGCGCGCGCCGAGCCGATCGTGAAGCCGTTTCAGACGGCCGAGGTCGCGGCGCGCGTCGAGCGCGTCCTCGCGGCACGGGCCGCGCCAGCGCGCGAACCAGAGCTGCGCGGCGACCTCGGGCAGGTCGCGCTCTTCGATCTGCTGCAGGTCTTCTCCGCGAATCGCCGCACGGGCGCGCTGCGCGTCGAGACGGGCGTCGCGAGCGCCGAGGTGCGCGTGCACGAGGGGCGCATCGTCGACGCGCTCTTCGGCGCGGCGGTCGGTGAGAAGGCGCTGTTCCGCGCGCTCGCGATCA
>CAIUAC010001029.1 GCA_903896985.1 uncultured Sandaracinus sp. | reverse complement strand
GGCACGCGAAAGAGCTGCACGGCGACCTCCCCATGACCGACGTCGGCGTGCACCGAGAGTCGGTAGATCCCGGTCGAGGTCGTACAAAACGCGAGCTGCGCGTCCGGGGCTCGGTTGGCATCCCGCGTCACCGCGGTGCCGTCGGGTGCCGCCACGGCGAGGTCGAGGTTGTACAGTTCGTGGCCGCCGACTCCCTCGACCGCGTAGCAGGCGTCCCCGACCAGCGAGAGGTCGCGCGTGAGAGTGGAGTGCTCGACGAGGGTCGCTCGAAACGAAGCCCCCGCCGCGGCGCGCCCGAGTTCCGCCTGCCGCGCGACCACCGCGGCGAGGGAGGCGTCGAGCGTGCGGGTGGCGACATCAGGGCCGATCTCCGGTCGTGGGCGGCGCACCCCTCCGACGGGCACGACGCACTCGCCGAGCAGCGCGTCGAGGTCGGGGATCGTCGCAGGCGCGTCGTCGAGGCGCACGAGCCGCGCCTCGCCCTGCCCCGTGTACATCCGCACCGTGACCGCGAGCTGGAGCCCCGCCGCGCCGCAGAAGCGCACATAGGGATGGGCGTCTGGGCCGGTATCCTCGACGAGCAGCGTGCCCCCGGCGGTGTGGAGAAAGAGGTCGAGGTCGCGGACTCGCGCCGCGCCGACCGCGAGGAAGCCGACGCAGCCCGGAGCCTCGAGGACGACGAGCGACGAGCGCAGCTGCCCCTCGACGAGGAACATCGTGGTCGCGTCGTGCTGCGTCGCGCCTCGCGCGGTCAGCGGCGCAAGCACGGGCGCCATGCACGCCGTGAGCGCGTCGTCGTCTGGCGCGACGGCTCGGGCGGCGGGCGGCGTCGTGCACAGGCAGCACAGCGCCAGCGCCGCGCCGAGCGACCGACGTCTCAAGGCGCGCCCTGCAGCTGCTCGACCGTCACGGTGCCCGCTCCCTGGTACGCGACGACCTCGATGACGAGGTCCTCGTCCGCCTGCGCGCACCGCGAGACCGACGCGAAAGGCGCTGGTCCAGACTCGCGCACGAGGAGGCGTCCATCGCCGTCACGCAGGAACAGGTCCACGTCGCGGAACCCTGCGTCGCCAGCCGCCACGACCGCGGCGCAGCTCCCGGCGGCGATCGACAGCGGCAGCGCGCGCCGCTCGCCCTGCGCGAGGACGACCTCGCTCGATGAGACCACGCGGTAGCCGCGCGCCACGAGCGGCGCCCGCGCCTCGTCGAGGCGTAGCTCGCTGTCCGTGTCGATCAGGCGCGGCGCCGGCACCATCGCGAGCGCGTAGCGGCCGTCGAGCCCGTACGCCTTGACGGTCGCGCGCAGCACGCCCGCCGTCGGTCGGCAGACTGCGGCGCGCGCGATCGGCTGGACGCTCGTGTCGCGCTCGAGCTCGTGCCCGGCAGTGTCGGCCAAATAGAGGTCGAGGTCGGCGCCGCGCCCCGAGCCAGCGACGACGACCACGACGCAGCCAGCGGGCACGGCGAGCTCGTGCACGCGCTCCTCGCCGGGGGCGATGACGCCGTCGCGCACCGCGAGCACGGGCTCGCCGTAAGCACGAGCGGCGAACGCGGCGAGCACCGGCTGGAGCGCGGCGACCGGATCCACTGCCGCGTCGGTTCCCGGCTCACCGTGGGCGGTGTCCTCACCGGAGAGCGCGGGCGCACCATCGACGCCGAGACCGCGCGGCTCCGCGGGGCCGCTGAGCACGGCGAGCGCGACGCCACCGGCGCCCGAGAACGCGCGCACCTCGACGGTGTGCGAGCCCCCCTCGAGCGGACACACATGGAGCGCCGGCGCGGCGTCCTGACCGATGTCGCGGGCGACCTCGGCGCCGTGCGCGTCGTAGACGAAGAGGTCGACGTCGGTGAGGCCATCGCTCGCCGCCGCGACCACTGCGTAACAGTGGTCGACCGCGAGCAGCTCGGTGCGTTGCAGCGCCTCGCCCTCGGCGAGCGTGCCGAGCGTCGTCGCGCCCTGCGGCACGAAGCCGCGCGCCTTCAGCGGCTCACGCGCCACCGCGAGGCGCGCCTCGACCGCCGCCGTCTCCAGCCGCGGCGCGAGCAATCCGTCGAACAACCCCTCGAAGCGCGGGCGCGCACCGGCCTCCACGGTGAAGGCCGCGACGAGGAGCGCACCGGCGCCCTCGGCGCTCGACGCGACGAGATGGTGCGGCGCGTAGCCGCCCTCGCCCGCCTCCGCCTCCGCGCCCGGACAGACGTGCACGAGCGCGCCCTCGCCCGGCACCGCGTCGACCGCGACCTCCGTCCCCTCGCCGTCATAGAGCGCGAGGCGCAGATCGTGGAGCCCACCGCCGCCGAGCGCCACGAACGTGGTGCAGCGGTCGGTCGGCAAATCGAGCGGCGCCGACACTCCCTCGCCCTCCAGCACGAACCACCGCGCGGGGCCCGACGCCTCCGTGCCGCCCCGCTCGCGCATCCGGTCACGCAGGCGCGCAAAGCGCCGCGTCAGCCCATCGAGCGGTCCTGGGTCCGCGTCGAGCGTCGCGATCGGTCGCGCGAGGGTCGCGGCGTTGTCCGGGTTGCCCCGCTTGCCGCGCGTGCAGCCGATCAGCGCGAGCACCGCGCAGCCGACCGCGAGGCTGCGGCGCGCCCGTCCGACGGTGCACATCACGGCGCAGCGCCAGGAAGCTCGGCGGGCCCGAAGAGGTCGTCGATGCGCACATCGAGCCCGCGCGGCCCCTCGAACACCCGCACCGCCACGATGCCGTTGCCCGCGCTCGAGCGCGCCACGAGGTAGTAGGTGCCCGAGTGCGGAGGGCAGAAGCGGAGCGCGGCGCTCGCGTCGGGCGGGCCGTCGTCGTGCGCGACCGGCGCCCCGTCGCTGTCGTGCAGCACGAGGTCGAGGGCCGTGAGCGCGGCAGAGGCTGCGCCCATCGCCACGTAGCAGCTGCCGCTGCGCAGGGGCAGCTCGTGCACCAGCGACGCGCGCTCGACGACGAAGGCGCGCTGCTCCTCGCCCGTCGGCGAATACCCGCGCGTCCGCAGCACACGCGCGGCCGCATCGACCGCCTCGCGCACTCGCGCCGAGCGGAGTTCGGCCGCCCGAGGCGCCTCGCGCGTCGCGCTCTTGCCGCTCGCCGGCGAGGCTTCGCACGCGAGCGTACCGGCGGCGGAGGTGAGAACGATCAGCACGAGCGGCGCGAGGGAGCGGGGGTGCATCAGGACTCGGTCGGATTACCAGAGTCTTCCCGGCCAATCAACGCGGGCGAGGTGCGCCTCAGTGGGTGATGCTGCTCCGCGCGTGCGTCGACGCGGCGCGCTCAGGCGACGTCATCCTCGTCATGTCGAACGGGGCGTTCGGCGGCCTTCATGAGAAGCTGCTCGTCGCGCTCGCCGCACGCGTCGTGTCTGGCCGAAGCGCATCAAGATAGGCAGGCTCAGTCGTGCACTTCATTCCCCGCCCTACAGCCCCCGGCCGCGCCGCCGTTCGCTCGGATATGAGAGCCTGCAGCCTGTTCGTGGTCGCCGCGTGCTTCGCGTTTCCTGCCGTCGCGCTCGCCCAAGACGCGGCCCCGGACGACGCCGTCGCGCCGCCCACACCGACGACGGAGCCCGCCG
>CAIUAC010001028.1 GCA_903896985.1 uncultured Sandaracinus sp. | reverse complement strand
TCGGCTCGGGGACCGTGCTGCACGCGAGCGATCTCGAGCCGCTCTCGCGGGCCGGCAGCGAGCCGCGCGGCGCGCTCCGCGAGCACGTCGGGGACCTGGAGCGGACGGCGATCGTCGCGGCGCTCGAGGCGTGCGGCGGCAACCAGGTGCGCACGGCGGCGCGGCTCGGCGTGTCGCGGCGGGCGCTGATCTACAAGATGGAGCGGTACGGGCTGAAGGAGCCGCCGAAGGCGCGCGGCAGCGCGGGCGACGAGTAGCGACGCGCCGGGAGTCGGCGGCGTTGCGCCGGGAGGCGTCGCCGACGCGCCTCAGCCTGAGCGCGGCGGCGCCCGCGCGGGCAGCGAAGAGCGGCCGAGGCGGTGGGGCGAGCACCTGGTGGATGGTGCGCCACCACGGCGCCGCCGTCAGGTCGCGGCACACTGGCGAAGTACTCCGGCAGAACCGCACGACGCTGCGGCGCCTGATGAAGCGCCTCGGCCTGACGGGCGCGGCCGAGTCGTAGGGGACCTGGCGCCGCGACAGGCCCGCTGCGGACTCCGCGAGCCAAGGTCCGGGCATCCCGCGGGGTCAGTCGAGCGCTCCCGGGAGGCCCTCATGCGCTCTGTCTCGCCCCGCACGCTGCTCGTACGCACTGGCCTCGCGACGGCGCTCGCCCTCGGCCTCGTCGCGTGCGCGACGCTCGTGACGACGGTCGCGCTCGCCTGCCCGCCGTGGCGCTGGCAGCCGCCGCCCGATCCCCGCGCGTCGCCCCGCGCCCGCCTCTCCGTCACGACGCTGCCGGCGGCGACCGAGGTGCGCGTCGACGGACGCTCGCTCGGCTATGCGCCGCTGCTCGGGCACTACCTCGACGCCGGCACGCACACGCTCCGCCTCAAGGCCTCGTGCGGCGAGGCGCGCCGCACCCTGCGGGTCGCGCCCGGGCAGGACGTCCGCCTGACCATCGACGTGTGCCGCGCACGCAGGGTGCCAGAGCCGTACGTGCTCTGAAGCGAGCTATCGCAGACCGTCTCTGCGGATTGTCGCCTTATCTTCTCGATCAGCGCTCGATCGGGCGCCGAGCCGAATGGCGTACGCGATAGACGACGAGCTCGTCGCCGCGCCGCGCGAAGTAGACGCGCCTCTTGCGCGTGCTCCAAGAGCGCGTCGTGCAGCGCGTCGGCGGGACGGAATTACTGCCCGTCGACGTGCGCAGCGTCGCGGCGACGAACCGCGACGTGGCCGCCGCGACGGCCGCGGGCACGCTGCGCAAGGACCTGCTCTATCGGCTCGACGTGGTGCGCCTGACGGTGCCGCCGCTGCGGTCGCGCCCCGACGATATCCTGCCGCTCGCCGAGCGCTTCGCGCGGGGCGTGTCGCGGCGGGCGCTGATCTACGAGATGGAGCGGTACGGGCTGAAGGAGCCGCCGAAGGCGCGCGGCAGCGCGGGCGACGAGTAGCGACGCGCGGGGAGTCGGCGGCTCTGCGCCTCGAGGCGTCGCCGACGCGCGTCAGAGCACCTCGACCGGCGGCACGTAGAACGCGAGCCCGCTCGCGTCGGCGCAGAGCACGGTGCCGTCGCCGAGCACGAGGAGCTGCGGCGCCGACTGGGCCCACGGGAGGGAGCCGGTGGGCAGCACGATGCCGGGGAAGGTCTCGAGGTCCACGCGCACGAGCTCGGCGGTGGAGAGCGCTGCGCCCGACGCTCCAGTGCCGCCCGCGAGCAGCACGAGGCCCTCGCCGAGCATCAGCGCGGCGGCGCCCGCGCGGGCCGCGAAGAGCGAGCGAGGCGGTGGGGCGACGACGGTGAGACCGTCGGCGTTCGCGCTGAGGAGGCGCACTGCGTCGCTCGGGATTCCGTCGTCGGACTCGCCGCCGGCGATGAGCACGAGGCGCGGTGAGAGCGCGACGACGGCGCTGCCGCGGAGCGCCGCGCCGAGTGAGACCTCGTACGACGGCGCGAGCCCCGCGGGGTCGACGAGCACGGCTGTGTCGAGCGCGCCGAGCGCCCCGTCGCCGCTCGCGAGCACGACGCGCGGCGTGTCGAGCCCGCCG
>CAIUAC010001027.1 GCA_903896985.1 uncultured Sandaracinus sp. | reverse complement strand
GCCGAGGCGCAGCGCGCCCGCGTCGCCGGCGCGCAAAGCGCCTGGAGCGCCGGACCCGGCGCAGAGTCGGCCGAGGCGCTCGCGCAGGCGGCAGCGTTGGACGCCGCGCCCCGCGACGACTCGAGCGACGAGCACGAGGCGATCCTGCTGATGCCGCGCAAGGCGCTCCCGAAGCGCACGCGTCGCCCGATCGAATTCGTGCCGCCCGCGCCGACGGACTCGAACCGTCGCTACTCTCGCCGCGTCGAGCTCGACGTCGACATCGGGCTGCACAGCGAGACGAACTTCTTCGTCGGCTTCGCCGAGGACATCTCCGACGGCGGGCTCTTCGTCGCGACGTACGATCTGCTGCCCGTCGGCACCGAGCTCACGCTCTCGCTCGTGCTCCCCGGCGGCAAGCAGGTGATCGTCTCGGGGCGCGTCACCTGGATTCGGGACCCGCACGACGGCGAGCTCGCGCCCGGCGTCGGCGTGCGTTTTCAGCGGCTCGACGAGGACGATCGCGCCGCGATCGATCTCTTCTTGAAGAAGCGCGCGCCGATGTTCTTCGAGAGCTGAACGCCGCGTCGACGTCGACCGTGTTTGACACTCGTTGCGGGGCCCGCTAGACGGCTGCCCTAAGGAGATCACCCATGACCGAGATCGTAGGAATCCACGCTCGCGAAATCCTGGACTCGCGCGGCAATCCCACCTTGGAGGTCGACGTCGAGCTCGAGAGCGGCGCGAGCGGACGCGCCGTCGTGCCGAGCGGCGCTTCGACGGGGCAGCACGAGGCGCTCGAGCTTCGCGACGGCGACCCGAAGCGCTACCTCGGCAAGGGCGTGCTCAAGGCGATCGCCAACGTCGTCGACGTGATCGCCCCCGAGATCGTCGGCTACGACGCGATGGAGCAGACGGCGATCGACCGCGCGATGATCTCGCTCGACGGCACCTCGGCCAAGTCGAAGCTCGGCGCGAACGCCATCCTCGGCGTGTCGCTCGCGGTCGCGCGCGCAGCAGCCGAGGACATCGGCTTGCCGCTCTGGCATTACCTCGGTGGCGCGCAGGCGCGCGTGCTGCCCGTGCCGCTGATGAACATCATCAACGGTGGCGCCCACGCGGACAGCGGCATGGAGATCCAAGAGTTCATGATCGTGCCGCACGGCGCGCCGACCTTCCGCGAGGCGCTCCGCTCCGGCGCAGAGGTGTTCCACCACCTCAAGGCGATCCTCAAGAAGTCGGGGCACGCGACGAGCGTCGGTGACGAGGGCGGCTTCGCGCCGCGCCTCGGGTCGAACGAGGCTGCGCTCGCCGTGATCATCGAGGCGATCGAGAAGGCGGGCTACGCGCCCGGCAAGGACATCTCTCTCGCGCTCGACTGCGCGGCGAGCGAGTTCCACGACCACGAGAAGAACTCCTACACCTTCGACAAGCGCGAGGTCAGCGCGGCTGAGCTCGTGGCCATCTACGAGGACCTCGCGAAGAAGTACCCGATCGTGTCCATCGAGGATGGCCTCGCCGAGGACGACTGGGACGGCTGGAAGCTCCAGACCGAGGCGCTCGGCAAGAAGATGCAGCTCGTCGGCGACGACCTCTTCGTCACGCAGGTCGGGCGCTTCGCGCGCGGCATCGATCAGCACATCGCGAACGCGATCCTCATCAAGGTCAATCAGGTCGGCACGCTCACCGAGACGCTCGAGACGATTCGCCTCGGCGCCGTGCACGGGTACGCGTCGGTCATCTCGCACCGCAGCGGCGAGACCGAGGACACGTTCATCGCCGACCTCGCGGTCGCGACGGGCGTCGGGCAGATCAAGACCGGCTCGGCGTCGCGCAGCGAGCGCATCGCCAAGTACAACCAGCTCCTGCGCATCGAGGAGATGCTCGGCAGCGCCGCGACGTACGCAGGGCTGAGCGCGCTCGCCAAGAGCCGCTGAGCGCGCGCGTTGGCCTGAGTCCGCTGCTCGGTCAGCTCCTGCGGGAGCGGATCAGATCGAGCAGCGGGTCGACTCCGTGGGCGCGCTCGAGCGAGAGCACCGAGCGCTCGCCCCCTTCGATGCTGGCGAGCAGGCTCCGGCCATAGGGCAGGTCCGCGCCCCACACGGCGCGCACCATCGTGCTCGGGCCGCGTCGGAGCGCGAGGCTGAGGTCCTCGGGCGCGATGGGCGGAAAGTCCGTCGCGTCGACGATGAGGATGTTGGGCGCGCCGTGGCCGCTGAGGTAATCGCGGATCGCCGCGAGCGTGCCGAGCACGAAGGGCGACACGCGGCGCGAGCCGAGCGCAGCCGTCAGGCGCAGCCCGAGCCCGCTTCCCCCCGCGACGATGAGGACGGCGACGGCGTCTCGCGTCGTCGGCACGAGCGCGGTGGCGTCTCGCTCTCGCGCTGGCGCGGGCGGCGGAGCGGTCGAGAGATCGGCGCGCGCGGCGCTCGAGAGCGGAGCGACGTTCGGCGCGCGCGCGCCCGTCGTCGGCACGTGCCGGTGCGTCGAGTCGAGACCACCGGTCGCGCGCGCGATCAGCTGCTCTGCACGGCGCACGACCTGATCGGATTCGCCGCGACCGATGCGCCGCGCGACCACGTCGGCGAGCGGCCCGCGCACCATGTCGAGCAGCCCCTCCGCGCCCGTCGGGAGCAGGTTGCCGTAGGGCTCGAGCGCCTCGAAGAGGATCGGCGTCACGAGTGGGCGCGCGACGACTCCCTCGAGCGCCTCGCGCAGCAGCCGCACCTCGACGAAGTCCGTTTCAGCAGTAGTCGACAAAGCGTGAGCAGGATCGCATGCGCGCCCAACGGCGGCAATCGCGCCGCTCGCGTCGAGAACCGTCGCGACGACGCTCGCCTCGCACTCGCCGCTCGCGTATCCTCGCGCACCGCATGTTCGAGAAAATCTTGATCGCCAATCGGAGTGAGGTCGCGGCTCGGGTCGCTCGAACGTGCAAGCGCCTCGGGGTCACGACCGTCGCCGTGCATACCGACGCTGACGCGGACGCCGTGCACGTGCAGGCGTGCGACGAGGCTGTGCGCCTGCCGTCGACGGACCTCGCGTCCTCCTATCTCTCCGTCGAGGCCATCGTCGCCGCCGCGCGGCAGTGTGGCGCCGACGCCGTGCACCCGGGCTACGGGCTCGCCGTGCACCACGTCGCGCTCGCCCGCGCCGTGATCGCGGCGGGGATGACCTTCATCGGCCCCTCGCCCGAGGCGCTCGAGCTCGCCGCCGATCGTGCGCGCGTGCATGCGCTCTGCGCGAGCGTCGAGGTGCGCGCCGTCGCAGCGAGCACGGGTCCGATCGAGACGTTGCGCGCCGCATACGAGGCGACCGAGGCGCTCGGCTATCCCGTGGTCGTCAAGCCGCTGATCCCGCGGGACGCGCACGGAGTGCGCTTCGCAGACGACGATGACGAACTCGACGAGGCGTTCGAGGGCGCGCGCGCTTCGGGCCGCGACGACGCAGGCCCGGGCCGCGTGTTCATCGAGCGCGCGATCGAGCGGCCGCGCGTGGTCGAGATCGAGGTGCTCGCCGATGCCGGGCCGCCCGTGCCGATGTCTGCCCCAGGCGCCGCGAGCGCTGCGCCGTCGTCGTCGGAGGCGCCCACCGCGGCGGACGTCGACGCCGCGTCGTCGGTCGAAGCGCCGGACGCCGTGGCAGCGCCGTCGGTCGACGCGCTTGAAGCTGTGGCGTCGTCGGTCGAGGGGGCAGACGCCGTCGCGTCGTCGGTCGAGGGGCCGGCCGCCGTCGCGTCGTCGCCCAAGGCGAGCGCTTCGAAGCCCGAGGCGCGCGAGCCGGAAGTCGCGCACGACGATGCGCCCGTCGGCATCAGCGCCGCCGCTGAGACCGCAGCGCGCGCGGCCGCCGAGCGCGGGGCCGCCGAGATCGTCGCCATCGGTGACCGCGAGTGCTCGGTGCAGCG
>CAIUAC010001026.1 GCA_903896985.1 uncultured Sandaracinus sp. | reverse complement strand
CGGGCGCGTGCCTGCTGCAGCCGCGCTGGGCGATGTCGTATCTGCGCGGGCCGATGACGCGCGCGGAGATCAGGCGGGCGACGCGGGGGGCTGCGTGACACCTGCGTGACCACGGCGCCGCCGAGGCCAGCCGCGGGTCTGCGGGGCTCCCTACGTGACCGCGTCGGCCGGGTGACGTGCTCGCCACCCGTGGCGCATCCACTCGCGAGGTTCTGCGCAGCGCCGCTCAGACGGCCTGAGCGAAGGTCGCTCGTCGAGCGCACGGGTGCTCCGCTCGTCACCCGCCCTCCGCTGCTCGAGGCGATGAGGGGGAGCGCGCTGCGCGGCTGAGGTCGGGCATGAGCAGGAACGGGACGGTCGCCTTCGTTCGTCCTCCCGCGCTGCGATGGTGCTTCGGGGCGCCGGCGCGCCAAACGTTCGGAAGTCTTGCGCTACTCTGCGCGCAGCTGGATTTGACCCAGCGCCGCAGCGCAGGCTTCGCGAACGGGATAGACCCGAACGCCGTAGCCGTTCTCATCGCGAACCGTCTGGTAGCTGTCGGTCTCGGATATGATCTGCACCTTGCGGAGCGAAGCCGCCGTGCCGAACGTGCGGAGCCCATTGCAGGCTGACGCGCGAACGTCCGGGTTCGTGTCCGACAGCAGCGTCTGAGCGATACCTTCGCCCGCGACGCCGCGTTCGCGAAGCTCCAAGAAGAACGCCAGCGACGTGTACTGCACGAGCGAGTCCTGGGCCGCGGCAAAGGCAGCGATCTTCTCACCGAGGTCGACGTAGCCAGCCTTGCCGGCCCACGTCATGGTCTCGAGCAGCGAGTCCTGACGCTCCACTCCGTTGTAGCGGAACCCCTGCCCGACAGGACCAGTGCCTCGGCTGACGAGCCAAGACTCGAACGCGGCTTTCAGCGGAACGCCCGCCTGCTCGACCCCGAGAAGATTCGAGCCGTTGGGCTCCGAGATCGGCCCGAGCAACATCCCAGCGAAGACAGCCTCCGAGTTGTTGCACTCGAGCGCGCGACGAACATAGACGACCTTGTCCTGGTTCCAGGCCTCGACCGAGCCACTTTGACGCTGGTTACTCCACGCGGTCGTGAGCTGCTCGCACGTCGTCGCGGGGTCAAACGGAGCGTTGCCGCTCGCGGTCGCATCGCTCGAGCTCGCCTGGGATCCGCCTTGATTCCCATTGGAGAGGCTTGCCAGGATGCCTGCGCAGCCGTTGAGCGAAAGCGCCAACGAAACGAGAACCGACAAACGAATCACCTTATTCATTCAATGCCTCCTCAGTTCGATGAGATGGAGGACCGAGGCCAACGACACTGCGATGTGCGCGTGAAAAGCCAGACCACCGACGCGCATTTTGCCGTGTAGCTTTCCACGCCACCTGTAACTCAGACGCTACGCGAGGCCGGTCGGAAACACAAGCGTTCACGCGCGCGGTGAGGCCGTCGACGCGCAGCACGACGCGCCCCGCGCTGAGCCGCGCTGCTACTGCCCGATGACGGGCGTCTCTCCCGCGAGGGCGCCGCGCACGAAGCGCAGCGTGTCCTCGCGGCCTCGCACGGTGCGCGTCGCGACGAAGTGCCCGTCGTCCGTGCCATCGGGCGCGTACTGCCGGAGCCCCTGCGTGCGCGTCGCCGTGCCGATCGTGCGGTTCCCGGTGAGCGGCGCGTCCACCTCCCCGAGGCCGAAGGTGACGAGCACCGGGCGCACGATCGGGAAGCCCGCCGCGCGCGCGAGCGACTGCATCGTCGGCTCGGTCGAGTAGGTGTCGCCCTGCCCGTACGTCATGAAGAGGTGCCGGGCGGTGTCGCCCGTCGGCGGCTCGGCGGCGAAGCGGCGCGCGTAGTTCACCGGGTCGACGCTGTCGAAGTACTGCTGGAAGAGCCCGAGCACCGGGTGCCACTCGCCGGCCGCGAGGTGGCCCGTGGCGTCGAGATCTCGCAGCGCGAAGGGCAGCACGGCCGCGGTGTTCACAGGCTGCGCGCGCGTGAGGAGCGAGTAGAGGTCTGCGGGAGACCGCGTGCTCGCCCCGCGACGCGCCCCGTGCTCCGGCAGATCGATCGCGAGCGTCGCCGCCTGCACCGTCGCCGTCGGGCCCGACAGATCGGCCGCGAGCTCCGACGCCGCGCCGCGGAACGAGCCGCCCGTCCCGTGCGCGTAGATCAGCAGCGGCCAGCCGCCCGTGGGCATCGTCGCCTTCGGGACGGTGAGCGCGAAGCAGACGTTCTCCGTGCGCGCGAGGGTCGGCGCACCTGCCGCGTCGCGCTCGATCGCGCCGCCGTCCTCGGGCTCCGCATAGGGCGGCATACCCTGTTGAAAGATAGGCAGCGCGATGCGCCCGTTGAGCTCCAGGAAGTCCGGGCCCTCCGCGGCGAGATCGACCCCCGCCGCCGTGCGCCGCGCGTCGTTGGGATAGGGGAGGCGATAGAAGTCGCCGTCGGTCGCCGGAGCGCGCGGCACGTCGAAGTACGCGCGCGCCTCGGGCGCCTTGGCCTCGCAGCTCACGCCCGCCCAAGAGCTCGCCACGGGGAGAGGGCGGGATCCGACCGGCTGGACGGGAGCGCTCCTGCACACGGGGAAGCGGCCTCCGTTGAAGCACGACAGGCCCGCGAGGCAATCTGCGTCCCCTGCGCAGGACGCGCCGAGCTCCCCGTCGCCCGCCGTCGCGCACCGGGTCGAGAGACCGACGATCGCGCAGACGAGGCCATGGGCGCAATCGGCCGTCGACTCACAGAAGTCATCGAGCGCTGCAACACCGGCGGTATCGCAGACCCGCTGCGGTCCACAGAACGATCGGGCGCCGCACTCGGACGTGAGCCGACAGGGAGCGTGCCAGTAGGGGTCGGCGTCCGGGAGGTGCCCCGCGTCACCGCTGGGTGGACCTTCACAGGTCCCGCCAGAGCAGCTACTCGTGCACCGAAGGCCTTCGAGACAGCGCCCCCAACCGGAGCACGGCTCACCCCTCCGCGCCAGGCGGTGCGTCGGCGGCGAAACACCCACCCCCGGAGAAGTCCGGGCTGAAACACCCGCGCGCGCACCCCTCGCAGTTCGCCGCACCGAAGACACAGAACACGAAGACAAGAGAGCGAATCGACAGGAAGCGCATCAGACCCCCCAAAGGCTCGAGCAGGACCCACGAGCGATAAGCAGGAGGATTCTGCGCTGCGGGGCCGCAGCTTCAAGCCGCGCGCGCCGCGTGAGCTACGAGTGACGGCCACGCTGCGACGCGGCTACGTCTACTGGGCGCGGCTCGACAGGCGGCGCCCGGTGCTGGTCATCTCGCCCGACTATCGGAACGAGCGCGCGAGCGCCGTGCTCGTGGTCCCGTGCTCGACGCGGCTGCGCGACGCGCCGACGCACGTCCGGCTGCGCGCGAGAGAGGGCGGCGTGCCGATCGGGTATTAGCGACGGCAGGCGGCGGTCGAGGCACCGGTGATCGGGTGGCGGGCGCGAGGCTGCACTCGTCGCTTGCCCGGCGGCCCACTCGACCTCGCGGCTGCGACGCGCCGACTGCCAGCTAGACCCCAAGCACGCGGACCGACGGGAAGTGCTGCTGCAACCGCAGAAGGTCGTCCACGTCGCTCGTGTAGACGATCCCGCCGCCACGCAGCGCGGCGGAGGCCATCACGGTCGCGTCGGCCAACGTGGACCCGCGCACTGCGGCGAGCGCCTCTCCGGCGGCGCGGCAGAGCGCGGGCGGCATCCCCTCGACGACGACAGCCGCGAGGAGCGCCTCGCGGACGTCGGTGCGGCCGCGCCACCACTCGACGTAGACGACCGCAGGGACGATGGGCAGATAGCCGCGGCGCACGAGGTTGCGAAAGGCGTCGGTCGCGCGGCGCTTCCGACGCTCGAGCGCGATCAGCATCCCCGTGTCGAACGTGAACATCAGGCGGCGCGCTTCCGCTTGGCCTTTGGCTTGGGGAGCGGCTCGCCGCGCCACTCGGCCTCGATGCGCTCGACCGCGTCGTCGGTCAGCGGCGGGATCGCGTACTTCTCGAAGTACGCCTCTGCGGCCGCGAACTTCGCCTCGCGGGAGGCGACCTCCGCGAGCAGCGCGGAGACGTTCCCTTGGTGACGGCGGCGCGCGAGCGCCTTCAGGTTGGCGAGCGTGGCGTCGTCGAGCGAGAAGCTCGTCGTCTTGGTTCGGCCAGGGCGCATACTGGCACGGTAGCACAGCAGGCGGCGGCTCGACGACGCCACCGCCGGCGACGAGGGAGCCCTCGCGTCGGCCTGCCGACCGACCGAACCGCGCGCCGCTCAGTCGACCGTGGCGCCGTCCGTGGGCGCGGCCGTGGCGTCTTGCGAGGCGTCCTGCGAGGCGTCGTCCGGGCCGAAGTCGTTGTCGTAGCAGCCCGGCGTCGGGCAGCCGTAGCAGGCAGAGAGCGCGACGCCGGTGCCGACGAGCAGGCCGACGACGACGGCCGCGCGCACGCCGCGCGCCAGCACCGAAGGCGTGCTCGCGCCGAGATCACCCTCGCAGAACGGGCAGCGAGTCTCGGTGACGCGGACGTGGCGCGCGCAGTGGACGCAGGTCGTGAGGCTCATGCCGACCACGGTAACAGCGGGCGCCCAGCGACGGAGTTGAGGCAGGTCAACATCACGGCAATTATCCAAGCGCCCACTGGCGGCCATGGACCGACTCTCTGCGAGCCTCGACGGCACTCGCCCCGCGTACGTGGTCTGGGAGCTGACGCTGCGCTGCGATCTCGCGTGCGGGCACTGCGGCTCGCGCGCTGGCCGGCCGCGCGAGCGTGAGCTGAGCGTGGCGGAGGCGCTCGAGGTCGCCGCGCAGATCGCGGACCTCGGCGCGCGCGAGGTGACGCTGATGGGCGGCGAGGCGTACCTGCACGAGGGCTGGACGGACATCGTGCGGGCGCTCCGCGGCGCGGGGCTCGCCGTCACGATGACGACGGCCGGGCGCGGGATGACGCCCGAGCGCGCGCGGCTCGCGGCGGACGCGGGCGTGCAGAGCGTGTCGGTGTCCATCGACGGCCTGCAGCCAGCGCACGACACGCTGCGGCGCGTGCCGGGCGCGTTCGACTCGGGCGTGCGCGCGCTCGACAACCTCCGCGAGGCGGGCGTCCCGGTGTGCGTCAACACGCAGATCAACCGCCTCAGCCTCCCGGACCTCGACGGGCTCTTCGACACGGTGATCGCGCCGCGCTGTCACGCGTGGCAGGTGCAGCTGACCTTCCCGATGGGCGGCGCCGCGGATCATCCCGAGTGGCTGCTGCAGCCCTACGATCTGCTGACGGTGATGCCGAAGCTCGCGGACCTCACCGAGCGCGGGCGGGCGCGCGGCGTGCGCCTCTGGCCTGGGAACAACGTCGGCTACTTCGGCCCGCTCGAGGGGCTGATCCGCGGGTCGATCCGCCCGGGCGCCTACCACTCCGGCTGCCGCGCGGGGCGCGACATCCTCGGGATCGAGTCCGACGGCGGGGTCAAGGGCTGCCTCTCGATGACGTCGGGCGCGTACGTCGGCGGCAACGTGCGCGAGACGTCCCTGCGGGCGCTCTACGACGGCAGCCCGCGCGTGCGCTACGCGCGTGAGCGAGGCACCTCGGACCTCTGGGGCTTCTGCGCCGACTGCTACTACGCAGAGGACTGCCGCGCGGGCTGCCTCGGCAGCTCGCACGTGCTCTTCGGGCGCCCGGGGAACAACCCGTATTGCCACCATCGCGCGCTCGAATTGCAGAAGAAGGGCCTGCGCGAGCGCCTGGTGCCGCTGTCTTTGGCGCCGGGGCGCCCGTTCGATCACGGCGTGTTCGACCTCGTGCTCGAGCCGTTCGACTCCGCCGAGCCGCCGCTCTCGCCGAACCCCGCGGGGAGCCCGCTGCGCTGTCTGCCGGTGGTCTGAGCGCGCCGAGTCCCTCGGGCGCAGCGGCGACGCGCACATCCTGCTCGCAGGCACCACCGAGGCTATTGCGCCGCTCCGTGCGGCGAGTAGGAAGACGCCGATGAAGACCCGCAAGCTCGGTGCGCTCGAAGTCTCTGCCCTCGGGCTCGGCTGTATGGGGATGTCCGAGTTCTACGGCGGGCGCGACGAGACGGAGTCGCTCGCGACGATCGACCGCGCGCTCGACCTCGGCGTGACGTTCTTCGACACCGCCGATATGTACGGCTTCGGCGACAACGAGGAGCTGCTCGCCAAGGCGATGCGCGGGCGGCGCGAGCGGTTCGTGCTCGCGACGAAGTTCGGCATCCTGCGCGACCGCGCCGACGTGAGCGTGCGCGGCGTGAGCGGGCGCCCCGAGTATCTGCGCGCGGCGTGCGACGCGAGCCTGCGTCGCCTCGGCGTCGAGACGATCGACCT
>CAIUAC010001025.1 GCA_903896985.1 uncultured Sandaracinus sp. | reverse complement strand
CCTCTCGGCACCGAGTTACGTCGCCGGGCATCTGCCGCCGCCCACGTACCCCACCGTCCAAGCCGCAGCGCGCCCGGCGGCGCCGCCGGCCGGGCTCGCGACCGCGTCGCCCTACGCGGTCGACGTGCGTGGTGAAGCCATCGCCGGGCGCGACCCGACGCTGCGTGCGCCCGCGGCGAACGGCGTCGGCGCAGCCCCTGCTGCCGCGGACCCCAACGCGGCCTCAGCGAGCGCGCAGGAGTTCGGCCAGCCCAACGTCTCGCACGGCCAGACCTTCACGCTCCGCATGAGCCAAAACGTCACGGGTCTGGTGGGGCGGCCTGATCCGAGCGGCTTCGACGTGCGCATCCTCGGCGCCCTCACGCTGGACCGTGCGGCGCCGATCGCGACCTCGCACCCCGCCGTCGCGACCGCGATGATCATCAACCGCGGTGACCACGCCGACCTCGCGATTCGCTTCCGCGACGGGATGGCGCCCGCCTATCACGTCGCGGTCCGCGGCGCGTCGGTCGAGATCACCATCGCTCGGCGCTGAGCCGAGCGGGAGTCACGAGCGGGGGGCGGGACCGCGGCGCGCCTCGACGCGCTCAGATCGAACCGCGGGCGGGCGGCAGACGCGCGGACCATCCATGCGCTCGGTCCCCGTGCACGCCGGGGCAACCGGAGCAGCCCGACCGACGTTGGGACACCGACTCACCGGCGCAGTGGGGGCCCGCGCTGCGCGCCCTGCGCGAAGGAAGGCGTTTCTGGTGCGCTTCCCAAACCCAGACCGCCCGACCTCAGCCCCCCTGGCGCACCCGCCCCGGAACCACCGCTCCTGCATGGCGATTCGACGCAGGGTTCTGCGTCGCGCACACGCACCGCGGCGCTTCAACGGGGGCACCGTCTCTCGGGCGCAAATCCGCTCGACTCGGATCCTGACCTACATCCCGACGATGACGGCGTGCACCCTGGCCATCCACCACGTTCCCGCCGGAAACACGGTCTCGCGCACTCCGGTTCGCCACCGCGCCATCGCTGCATCGTAGGCCCCCCGGAACGCACGAAGCGCCTGCACCGCGCGAGCGCACGCGCCGATGACGGCCCCAACAGCGAACGTCGGATTCCGCTCCCTGTCGGCCTCGACGGTCGTGGCTCGATCGTAGGGCGATATCCGCTCCGCCCGCCGCGCTCCGAGGAAGCTCCGTCCGCTCGCTGCGACCTCGGCGCGCCCGCGCGCCTCATGCTCGGCGACCGAGGCCTTCACCGCGTCACGCCAGACGCCGGCGTCTCGGCCCCTCACATCCGACGGCAACGCGAGCTCAACCACCGCGGCGTCGGGCCACCTGGCGCGGTCGGCATCGAGATAGACGCGCGGCCGAGCGGCCCGCACACGTCCACCGCCGAGTTCGTTCACTCGACTCTTGGCGCCCGGCCACTCGTGCGCGTACCGAACGAGCCCCGAGGCGACGGGATTCGCGAGGACATAGCCAATCTTGTCTACGACGGCCTCGGTTGTCTCGAGTCGGACGACCGACGTCTGCGCGTGGTCCCAGAGTGGACCCTCCCATTTGCGCAACACCTTCGTGCAGAGTCCGACCAGCCTGTGGAAGCACTCGAGAAAGCGCGGCAGCACGCCCAGTGGGTCCGTCAGCACGATGTGAAGGTGCGTCGACATCGCGCAGAACGCGTGCACCCGAATCCCATGCTGTTCAGCGCAAACGGCCAGCAGGTACACGATGATCTCGCGCATCTCCGAGTCAGGGCGGAGGAGGAAGTGTCGCCGCAACGTGCGCCGCGTGATGAGGTAGGTCGAACCCTGGAGGATCTGGCGAGGCCGTGACATCTGCGGGCACAACGCACACGGCGTGCCGAAAGTGCAGCACGTGATTTCAAATGGTTACGGCCACGAATTGGCGGATTTGCTGGCGGCCGACGCCGCCCCGACGCCGGACCGCTCAACCACGGTCGGCGCGGTCGCGTCCGACGCCGGACCGCTCAACCACGGTCGGCGCTGTCAACCACGGTCAGCGCGTTCAACCACGGTCAGCGCCGACGGCGCGCGACCGGATATCCTGCCGCCCATCGTTCGAGCCCCCCGCGCGGAACCACCGGGTGCCCGCGCCTCGCTAGCGGCAATACGTTTCCCAGGCCTCCGGAAGCGGCCCACCGAGCAGGCGCTCGGCGCCCTGCTTGTCGAGGACCACGCCCTTGAACGTCCCGGCGAAGGTGTCGGCGCCGCTCTGCGCGAGACGCACGGCGACCTCGACGATGCGGAATTTGTCGCGGACGATCCGGCTGCGGGCCTCGAGCGGAATGCCAACGCGCACCGCACCGCCGAGCCTCGCGGT
>CAIUAC010001024.1 GCA_903896985.1 uncultured Sandaracinus sp. | reverse complement strand
GCGTCGCCGTGCTCGACGACGAACTGCTCGCGTCGTTGCCCGGTTTTCGCAAGAGAATGCAGTGGTTTCTCGACAATCGCCCGGATCTCTCGCGGCAGGTCTCGTACATGGCGGGGGGCAAGCGGCATGGCGCGCTGCGCCTGCTCGCGGTGCCGTCGCGCGAGCGGTTGACGCGGGTGCTGCGCACCGTGCTCGACGAGGGCGAGATGCTGTCGCCGTATGGCGTGCGGTCGATGTCGCTCGCGCACCGGGACAAGCCGTTCGTGCTCCAAGCGGGCGGGCAGACGTTCGATGTTCGCTATGTGCCGGGCGAGAGCGATTCGGGGATGTTTGGGGGGAATTCGAACTGGCGCGGACCGATCTGGATGCCGGTGAATTACCTGCTGATCGAGGCGCTCGATCGCTATCATCAGTATTACGGCGACGCGTTTCGCGTGGAGTGTCCGACGGACTCGGGGCAGTTGTTGACGCTCGCGCAGATCGCGCGGGAGCTGCAACGCCGGCTGACGCTGCCGTTCGTGCGCGACGAGCACGGGCGGCGCCCGTGCCATGGGGACGACGCGCGCTTCGTGGAGGACCCGCACTGGAAGGAGCTATTGCTCTTTCACGAGTACTTCCACGGGGACACCGGGCGCGGGCTCGGCGCGTCCCATCAGACGGGCTGGACCGCGCTCGTGGCGAGCTGTCTCGACGAGGTCGGGCGGAGGCGCTGAGGGCGTATTGGACCGTCGAGAACGACGCGCGAGGGAGCGCGCGCTCAGAATCGATAGCCGACCGCGAGGGACACCGTGGGGGTCATCGCGTAGCTGGTCAGCGCCGAGGTGATCCGCTGGCTGGTCGCGTCGAGGGCGGCGGCGACCTGCGGAATCGCGACCGTTGGAGTCGTGCTGACGGTGGCGCTCGCGGCGAGGGTCTGAGTCCAGCCGAGCGCCGGGCGAATCAGGAAGTGGTCGGCGATGACGATCGTCCAGCCGAGCTCGACGTGGAGCGCCTGCAGGGTGGCGTCGAGCTGCAGCGTGGAGAGGCCAGCGGGCAGCGTGAGCTGCGTGCCGAGCGCGGCGCTGACCGTCGCGGCGTCGAGGCTGGGCGTCGCGTGCAGCAGCGTGTAGCCGCCGACGAGCTCGAGGCCGTAGCCCGCGAAGGGGCGAAAGCCAGCGGAGACGGTCGCGACGAGGACGCCGTCCGCGATGGGCGCGGCGAGCTGCGCGGCGCGGCTGTCGAAGGGCTGGACCGCGGCCGAGAAGAGGCTGCCGTAGACGCCGAAGCCGAGCGAGCCGCCGATGAACAGGCGGTCGAAGAGCACGAGGCGCGCAGACAGGTCGACGTCGATGGGCACAGTCGCCCCGACGAGGACCTCGAGGCGCACGGGGGAGGGCGCGTCCGAGGGGGCGTCGGGCGCGTCCGGGACGGGCGCGGGGCGCGCGGAGGGGCGCGGAGCGAGGGATGCGGGCGCGTGTGCCGGGAGCGACGTCGCGGCCGCGGGCGGGGCGCTGACGGGCGTGGGCGCTGCGGATGGCGACGGCGCGGTGAGGGCCTCTGCGCCTTGCGCGTCTTGGGCGCGCGCAGAGGCGGGGCAGAGGGGACCGAGCAGAGCGGGAACGACGAGCGCGAGCGCGAGAACGGCGAGGCGGGTGAGGCGGGGCGCGGCGGTGCTCGGCAGCGCGTGGGGTTGGAGGGATGAGCGTTCGCCTGAGAAAACGACGATGTCGGTCATCACACGGTGTGATGCGCGGCGGAGGCGTGGCGTTCGAAGCGGGGCGGGAGCCGCGCTAGGCGGGCGTCTTCTCGACGGCGGCGGGGCGCTTGAAGAAGGACGCGCCGACCATGCCGAGGACCCACCCGCCGAGCCCGCCG
>CAIUAC010001023.1 GCA_903896985.1 uncultured Sandaracinus sp. | reverse complement strand
GTGCGCGCGTGGTAGATGCCGTCTCCGGTGGACAGGTCGAGCGTCGGCTGCGTAGCGCCAACGATGGCCGTCTGCGCGGCAGAGGTCGCGGGGCAGCCGTGCGCGGCGGGGCAGTAGGAACAATGCGAGCCGGGGTTCGGTCCTGCGTTGTCGAGTTCGACCGCGAGCATGAGCCCGGCCATCCTCTTGGCCTGCGCCATGTCGTCGCGCGCGGCGGCCTCGTCCACGCGCACGCCGTCCTCGCTGATGATGACGAGACGCACCTTACCCGCCGAGGCCATCCACGCGAGCGCGTGCAACTGCTCGTTGTCGGCAGCAGGCGCAGCGGTCGAGTCGATGCCGAGCGTCGTTTTCCAGTCCGTGACCGTCGAGCCTTCGTCGGTGTACTCCACGAGGTCGGACGTGCCGACGATGGCGTCTGCGCTGTGGTCGGGATACGCGCGCCCGATGCGCTGGCCGTACGTCTGCGGCCCGAGGCTGCCGTCGTAGCCAGCCGCGCTCTCGATGACGAGGCTCGCCTTGCGGTCGTTCTGCGACCACCACGCCTGCCACACGTCGTACAGTTTCGACACGTCGAGCGCGGAGACGCCGTGCCGGTCAGCGACGGCCTGCACGTTGACATCCTCGTCGCACAGGCGGTGCTCGATGCACTCGTGGACGGCAGAGCCGACGCGCGCCGGGTAGCCTGGCGCGTTTTCGCTCCACTCGACGTGCGAGCGCCAGGGGTACAGGCACGAGAAGGCGCGCTGCAACTGAGATGCGGTCGGGTACTTGCGCTTGCTCATTACAGCATCCCCTCTCGCCGCTCTCCGCTATCGAGGAAACTCAGCGTCCCGTGAAGTTGGTTCAGCATAGCGATGCAGTTGTCGTACTCGGAGGGGCGGCGACGATTGCCGATGCCAGCGGCGCGCTCGGCGGAAACGTCGAGAGCGCGCAGCGCGTTGATGCTACCGCCCAGCTTTGCTCGGATGATTGCGATGACGAGCTTCGTGTCGTCGCTGACGCGAGTTTTGCTAGCCATGTTACCCCTCCTCCCCAGGCTCGCGCTTCGACGCGAGCGATGCGCGCCGCGCGTCGGCGGCAGCCTTGAGGCTCGTGAACAGCGCGGGCGGCAGCTTCGCAGCAGCAGCCTCCTTGCCGACAGCCTTGATCTCCGCGTCGCTCTCCGCGCCCACGATGCGCGAGGCGAACGCGGCGGCGATGGCGTTGTAGTCCACGGGCGGCGGCGGGGCGTAGTGCTGGTCGCCGTGCCGCTGGTCAACGTCGGTCCCCTCCTCGACGCGCGGCAGCAGCAGCAGGTCGCGGAGGAAGTAGCCGAGGCTGTAGGTGAGCGCCGTTGCGACTGCCTTGTCGTCGGGCCGACCGGCCTGCACGATGGCGGGCGTCTCGCTCGACAGGGCCAGCGATTCGCCGCTCGTGTGGACGAGCAGGTAGTCGCAGAACACCGAGCCGATGCGCGTCTTGCCGTCCGGCAGGGTGTCGTTCCAGGTGACGTGCGACGCGACGCGCAGCAGGGCCAGCCCGCTGCTGTTGAGCGCGACGCGCGCCTCCGAGATCATGTTCTCGGCGCTGGCGTACTTATACCCTTGGCCCGACTTGTTCCCCTTCTCGACGGCAGCGCACGACGACTGCGCGGCGACGAGAGCGGTCGAGAGCAGCGCGAGCGGCGGGTTGGTTGTGGTGGTCACTTGGCCTCCTCCGTGAGAGCGTCGAGTTTGGCGACTTGCGCCGCAGCGTCGAGGTACAGGCGGTCGATTGCGGCCTGCATCACGTCCCCGAGGCCGATGCAGCGGATTTCGGTGTTGCGGTCGAGCGTTGCCTGCACGCTCCACGTCGAGAACACGCCGAGCCCGTCGGCGCGCGTACACGCCATGCAGGTGAGCGCGGCGACGGTCCACCCGTCAGGCATTGCGGCGGGCAGTACGTCCGCGACGAAGTGCTCGACAAGGGCAGCGGTGTATGCAGCGCTCGAATCTCGATTCATTGCCATGTTGTCCTCCGGCGTCTCGCTTGCAGGCGCGACGTTCAATCAACCTACACGTTCCTATTCCAGGCGTCAAGCTCTTTCGACTTCTTTTCTGCTTGCAGCGAGGCGAACACCGCAGGCACGCACGACGGCAGCGCGACAGCAACGCCGATTGCGTCTCGAACGTGCGCGTTCGTTCGCTTCGGCATCACGACGCGCAGCGCGAGCGCGTCTGCGATTTGCTGCGTCGTTGCGGCTCGCTTTCCGCAGATAGCTTGCCGCCATTGATGCGCGGTCAGGTCGTGTACGCCGCCGTGGGCCGACTGCTCGGCCAGCACGCGCAGTCG
>CAIUAC010001022.1 GCA_903896985.1 uncultured Sandaracinus sp. | reverse complement strand
GGCCCGCGCCCCACGCCGCGCTGTCGCACGCCGCGCAGAAGGCGCACGCCGCGCCCGCTGCCTCGCGCGCGCGCTTCTGGGCGGCGTCGACTGAGGCGCCGTCCTCGTCGTCCTCGTCGTCGTCCTCGTCGCGCTCGCGCGAGCCTGTCGTCGCCATCCCCGCGTGCGCGCTCGCGGTCTCGCTCGAGCCCGGCGTGCAGCTGCTCTTCACGCCGTCGCGCGCGCTGACGGCGGCCGACCTCGACGCGCTGCGTGCGGCGTCGGCGCAGGTGCTCGCCCTGCTCTCGGAGCGCGGGCTCGTGCCGACCCTCACCGAGCGCGGGCTGCCGACTCATGGCGAGCCCCGACAGCCGACTCATGGCGAGCGCGGGCTGCCGACCCTCACCGAGCCCCGACAGCCGACTCATGGCGAGCGCGGACAGCCGAACCCCTCGCTCGCCTCGCTCACTTTCCCCCAGGCGCTCGCCGAGAGCGCGCCCTCGTCCGATGACCCCGAAGAAGGAGCCCCCCGATGACGACGCCCGCTCAGATGCTCACGCCCATGGACCACGCGGACTTTGCTCGGTGTCTCCCGACCGGCGATGAGCCGGGCTTCGGCTCGCTGCACACGGCGCGCGGCGTGCTGCCGCTGCGCGCGATGGACGTGGACGTGTCCATCGTCGGGCTCGTGTCGCAGGTCGCGCTCGCGCAGACCTTCGTCAACGTGCACGCGGAGCCGATCGAGGCGACGTACATCTTCCCGCTGCCGGATCGCGCGGCGGTGACGAGCTTCCGCATGGAGGTGGACGGGCGCACGGTGATCGGCACGCTGAAGGAGCGCGGCGAGGCGCGCGCCGTCTACGACGCGGCGATCCACGCGGGCAAGCGCGCGGCGATCACCGAGGAGGAGCGCCCCGGCGTCTTCACCGTGCGCGTCGGCAACCTGCTGCCGGGCGAGGCGGCGACGGTGCGGCTCACGCTCGTCGGACCGCTCGGCTGGGACGGCGAGGAGGCGACGTTCCGCTTCCCGCTCGTCGTCGCGCCGCGCTACGTGCCCGGCGTCGCGCTGCCCGGCGAGAGCGCGGGCGACGGCACCGCGCAGGACACGGACGCGGCGCCCGACGCGAGCCGTATCTCGCCGCCGGTGCTCTTGCCGGGGTTTCCGAGCCCGGTGCGGCTCTCGCTCGCGGTGCGCGTCGAGCCCGCGGGGCTCACGCTGGGCGGGCTGCGCTCGTCGCTGCACGCCGTCGTCAGCGAAGAGCGCGGCGGCGCGCGGCTCGTGCGCCTGCTGCCCGGCGAGCGACTCGACCGCGACTTCATCCTGAGATTGTTGCTCGCGGGAGAACAGTCGCAGCCCTCGCTCGTCCTCGCCAAGGACTCGGAGGGCGAGGAGGGGACGTTCGCGCTCGCGCTCGTGCCGCCCGTCGGGGCTCGCGCGGCGGAGCGGGCGCGCGACGTGGTGTTCGTCGTCGACCGCTCTGGGAGCATGAGCGGCTGGAAGATGGTCTGCGCGCGCCGCGCGGTGGCGCGCTTGGTGGACGCGCTCGACGCCCGTGATCGCTTCGCGGTGTTCGCCTTCGACGACTCGATCGAGGTGCCGACGGGGCTCTCGGCGACGGCGCTCGTCGCGGCGACGGACCGCGCGCGCTTCCGGGCGGTGGAGTACCTCGCGACGCTCGAGTCGCGCGGCGGCACGGAGATGGCCGAGCCGCTCGTCCGCGCGGCGAAGCTGCTCGCGGGCAGCGACGAGACGCGCGAGCGGCTGCTCGTGCTCGTGACGGACGGCCAGGTGGCGAACGAAGACCAGCTCCTGCGCGCGCTCTCGCCGCGCCTGAAGCACGTCCGCGCGGTGGCGCTCGGCGTCGATCGCGCCGTCAACGCGGGGTTTCTCGAGCGCCTCGCGCAGCTCGGGCGTGGGCTGTGGGCGCTCGTCGAGTCGGAGGACCGGCTCGACGAGACGATGGACCGAGTGCGCCGGATGGTCGCCGCGCCGCTGCTGCGCGACGTGCAGGTGAAGGGCGTCGATGGGCTCTCGCTCGTGCCCGACACGCTGACCCCCGCGCGCCCGGCGGACCTGCTCGCGGGGGCGCCGCTCTGCGTCAGCGGGCGCTTCCGTGGCGCCTCGACGGGCGCGCTCGAGGTGACGGCGCTCGCCGCGGACGGCACGAAGGTCACGCTGCGCGTGCCGGCGTTCGTCGGCGTGGCGGACCGCGCGAAGGCGGTCGGCGCGGTGTGGGCGCGGGCTCGGGTTCGGGACCTCGAGGACCGCTTCGTCATCGAGAGCAGCGAGGCGCTCGAGCGCGAGATCGTGCAGACGTCGCTGCGCTTCGGGGTGCTCTCGCGCTTCACGGCGTTCGTCGCCGTGGACGAGCGCGTGGTGACGCGCGGCGGGCAGCCCGAGAAGATTGTGCAGCCTGTGGAACAACCGTCCGGCTGGCAGAAGCTCGAGGAGGAAGAGCAGGGCGCGGCGCGGGGCGCGGCGCCGGGCGCGCACCGCAGCTATCTCGTGGGCGCGATCGCGCCGATGGCGTCGATCGCTTCGGGGGTGCTCGGAGCCTTCTCGCCGGGCGCCTCCGCGTCGGGGGGCGCGTGGTCGAGGGGCGCCGCGCCCGCGATGCCCAAGCACATCAGCCCGCCG
>CAIUAC010001021.1 GCA_903896985.1 uncultured Sandaracinus sp. | reverse complement strand
GACGCCCTCGCAGCGCCGAACTTTGCGCCGCGGTCGGCGCCGAAATCGAGGTAAAGTCACAGCCACGATGACTCGACAAGCTGTCCTCTGCACGCTCGCGTGGATGGTCGTGGCGGGCTGTGCCACGGGCTCGCGCCGGGACCCGGTGCCGACGCCCGGCTACGACGCTGGGCACGTCGACTTCGGGGTGCGCGACGCCGGGCAGGTCGATCTCGGCAGCGACGCCGGCGCAACGGACCTCGGGCTCCCCGACGTGGACCTCGGGCTCCCCGACGTGGATCTCGGGCTGCCCGACGTGGACCTCGGGCTGCCCGACGTGGATCTCGGGCTTCCAGGCACCGACGCGGGCGTCGATTCCGGTGTGGATTCGGGAGTCGATTCTGGGGTGGATTTGGGCGTCGACGCGGGCGTCGACCGCTGTCGGCGGGTCGATTGCTCCGCGCTCACGGCGGGTTGCTTCGTCGGAGTCTGCGTGCCGGCGACGGGCGCTTGTACGGCGACCGCAGTGCCCGATGGGACGGCGTGCAGCGACGGAAACACCTGCACCGCGGGCGATGCGTGCAGCGCGGGAGTGTGCGCGGGAGTTGCCACCGATTGCTCGGCGCTCTCCGGCGCGTGCGGGGCGGGCGCGTGCGATGCGACGACGGGAGGCTGTCATGTCGTGCCGGTGATGGACGGCACGAGCTGCGGGGCGATGAGCGGCTGCGCGTCGCCGCTCTGCGCGGCGGGCGCGTGCGTGTCCGTGCCGAGCGCGGACTGCGTAGCTTGCGGCCCCGGTTCGGTGTGCGCTGCGGGGCTCTGCGGCGCGCCTCCGACGACGCTCACCTACGACTTCGAGAGCGGCGTCGTCCCGGCGGGCTGGACCAACGGCGCAGGCGGTACGGCGCCGTGGACCCTCGTGTCCGGGCGCACGCACGGCGGCACGGGCGCGCTGAGGTCAGGCGCGATCGGGGACGGCGCCGTGTCGCGCATCTCGATGCCCATCACGTTGTCGACCGGCGCGACGATGTCGTTCTGGCTCAACACCTCCACCGAGACCTGCTGTGACCATCTGGAACTCTGGGTGGACGGAGTGCTGAGCGGGCAGTGGCAGGGCACCACCGCGTGGACGCAGGCGAGCGCGGCGGTCTCCGCGGGCGCGCACACGCTCGAGTGGCGCTACACGAAGGACGGCTCCGTCTCGAGCGGCTCGGACGCCGTGTGGATCGACGATGTGACGTTCGCGCTCGAGAGCAGCCCCAACACGGGCTTCGAGGGCAGCGCGGCCCTGCCGGCGGGCTACACGACGGGCGGCACTCTGCCGTGGGTCATCGACGCCTCGATCCCGCACGCGGGAGTGAACGCCGCGGCGAGCGGGCGCATCACGCACTCGCAGACGAGCTCGATGTTCCGCTCGGTGAACGTCGCGAGTCCGTCGCCGCTCACGTTCTGGTATCGAGTGCAGACTGAGTCTTGCTGTGACCATCTCCTCGTCTACGACAACGGCGTGCAGCTCGCGTCTTATCAGGGCGATGTGCCTTGGACGCTGGCGACCTTCACGCTCGCGACGGGCCCGCATCGGCTCGAGTGGCGCTACTCGAAGGACAGCTCCGTTTCGACGGGGCTCGACCGCGCCTTCGTCGACGACATCGACTTCGGCTTCACGCCCGGAACCGGCCCGCTCTGTGGTCTGTAATAGAGGAAATACCCCCTGATGATCACGCCTGGAGAGACCGTCGATCGTGTGGTGGGGCTGCTGTCGCACGCGCTGCATGGGTGGCGCGGGGTGGAGGTCAACACGGCCGACGACCTCGGTCCGTACCTCGATCTTCCCGCCGAGGTGATGTTTCCGCGTCCCGTCGTGCCGCGCGACATGAAGCTTCACAAGGCGCGCTTGCGCCTCGGCGCGCGCGTGACCGACACGCTGCGCTGGCACAGCCAGCACGTCCCTCTTTGTCCGCACTACCGGGTGCGGCACGCGGGCGAGTACTTGCTCAATCAGCGCGTGACGGCGCGCTGGATTCACCCGCGCACGGGTCCACGCAAGCGCGCGCTCGTGTACGTGCACGGCTGGCTCGAGCCTGGCCCGTGGGTCGAAGAGGCGGCGCTGCTCCCGCACTTTCACGACGCGCTCGGCGTCGATGTGTTCCACGTTCAGCTGCCTTTTCACGGCAGCCGGAACCCGCGCAGCGCGCTCTTCCATGGGGAGTTCTTCTGGAGCGCGGATCTCGTTCGGACGGTCGAGTCCGTGCGTCAGTCGCTGATCGACGTGCGCACGCTGATCGCCTGGCTCCGCGCGACGCAGGGCTACGAGCAGATCGGCGTGACGGGCATCAGCCTCGGCGGCGGGATCACGATGGCGCTCGCGTGCGTCGACCCGCCCCCCGACTACATCATCCCGATCATCGCGCACCTCAAGCTGGGCGAGGCGGTCGAAGAGGCGCCGATCCTCTGGCGCATGAAGTCCGATCTCGAGCGCTTCGGGATCGACCGCGCGCACCGCAAGGAGCTCTTTCGCCGCATCGGGCTCGAGACGCTCACTCCCGTGCTCGCGCCTTCCCAACAGCTCTGGATTCCCGCGACCGACGACGCGTACATCACCGCGCCGCTCGTCACGCAGCAGTGGCACGAGTGGGGCGAGCCCCCGATCGAGTGGCTCAAGGGCGGCCATATGACGTTCCCGCTCTCGCTCGGCCGTATCTCCGCGCGGATGAAGGACTTCGTCGACGCGCAGCCAATCCGGCGCTGAACGGCTCGTGTCTCGCTCTACACTGCAGGCTCTCGCAGCGCTCGTCGTTCTCATCGTTCTTCACTTCCCCTTCGGAGACTCCTAGTGCGTCAATCCACTCTGTTCGTCGCTCTCATCGTCCTCTCGTTCGGCTGCTCCGAGCGGCACGCCGCGACGGACACGGACTGGGGTGTGCCCATCGATGCGCGGGTCGATGACGGAGGCGCGTCGCTCGACGCCGCGTCGATGCCGGTCGACGCCGCGTCGATGCCGGTCGACGCCGCGTCGATGCCGGTCGATGCCGCGTCCAGCGACGGCGCCGTGCTCGACGCAGGGCATGCGGGCGACGGTGGCGCGCTGACGGCCGAGTCCGTCTGCGCGGGGCTGTGTCCGGCGCTCTCCGTGTGCGCAGGTTCGACTCCCTCCGCGACGTGCACCGCAGATTGCTCGGCCGACCTCGCCGACTGCTCGGCTGCGCAACTCGAGTCGCTCGCCGCTTGCAACACGGCGGGCTGCGCGATGAGGGCGATGGCGCCGGCGATCGTCGAGTGTCTGACGATGGTCGCGTGCATCGGCACGGGTGCCCCGCCGCCGCCTCCGACGCCGGTGCCTATGCCCGGCAGCTGAGCGCGTGTCCCCGCTCGATTTTCTCTCGGCGTCAGCGCTCGAGCAGGCGCGCCTCGTGCGGAGCGGGCAGCTCTCGGCGGTGGCGCTGACGCGCGCGTATCTCGAGCGCCTCGAGCGCCTCGACGGACGCGTGAACGCGTTCGTGCAGGTGCTCTCGGGGCGCGCGCTACGGCACGCGCGCGGCAAGGACGACGAGGCGGTGCGGGCGCGGCGCGGCGGCACCGTGGACCGCCTGCCGCCGTTTCACGGCGTGCCCGTCGGCGTGAAGGACCTCAACCTCGTGCGCGGCACGTTCTCGCGCATGGGCTCGCGCGCGTTCAAATACTTCTGGTCGCCCGTCGACGACCAGATGACGGCGCAGCTGAGGCGCGGCGGCTTCGTCATCCTCGGCAAGCTCGCGACGGCTGAGCTCGGCGCGATGCCGGTGACGGAGACGGCGCTCCACGGCGCGACGCGCAATCCCTGGGACCTCGACGTGACGCCGGGCGGCTCGAGCGGTGGCTCGGGCGCCGCCGTCGCCGCGGGGCTGCTGCCGATCGCGCAGGGGAGCGACGGCGCGGGCTCGATCCGCATCCCGGCGGCGTTCTGTCATTTGTATGGGCTCAAACCTTCGCGCGGCAGGCTCGCGCACCCGTATGGCCGGCCCGATCACACGGCGCTCGCGACGCCCGGTCCGGTCGCGCGCTCGGTCGAGGACGCGGCCGCGATGCTCGACGTGATGGCGGGCCTGACGGTGGGCGCGCCCCACTGGGCACCGCCGCCGCAGAGGCCTTATGGCGAGCTGCTGCACAGCGCGCCTCCGCGCCTGCGCGTCCGCTTCACGACGCGCTCGCCGGTCGTCGAGACGCACCCGGAGATCGCCGCAGGGGTTCGGCGCGTGGCGTCGGTGCTCGAGGCGCTCGGGCACGACGTCGAGGAGCGACCGCTGATGGACGCTACGGTCGCCGAGTTCCTCCCGCTCTGGCAGCACTTCATCTCGCGCCTGCCCGGCGTGCGTCGCGGGGCGCTGCAGCCCGTCACGCGCTGGCTCGCGGACGCGGGTCGCGAGCACCGCGATGAGGACGTGCACGCGCGGCAAGCCGCGCTCTCGCGGCGCGTGCTCGCGTGGTTCGGCGACGCCGACCTCTGGCTCACGCCGACGGTGCCCGTCCCGCCGCCCGTCATCGGCGCGTGGAGCGCGCTCTCGCCGGAGGACGCGTTCTTCGCCGCGGCGCAGCTCGGGGCGTTCACGGCGCTCTTCAACGTGAGCGGGCAGCCCGCCGCGAGCGTGCCCGTCGGGCTCACGAGCGAAGGGCTGCCGTTCGGCGCGCAGCTCGCGGGGCGCCCGCACGACGAGGCGACCGTCCTCGCCGTGTCGCGGCAGCTCGAGCTCGCGCTGCCGTGGGCGTCGCGCACGGCGCACCTCGACTGACTCACGCGGCGCGTCGCACCCTCGCGCGCTCCACGCACTTGCCGCGCGCGGCCGAGGGCCCCATCGTCTCGCGACGTGCGCGTCGAGCTCTACGACAGTCTTGCGAGGATCGACCCCGGCGCGTGGGACGCGCTCACGGGCGACGACGATCCGTTCGTCGAGCACGGGTTTCTGCGCGCGCTCGAGACGAGCGGCTCCGTCGGCGGAGGGACGGGCTGGGAGCCCCTGCATGTGACCGTCTGGGACGAGCGCGACCTCGTCGCCGCGCTGCCGCTCTACGTCAAGACGCACTCCTACGGCGAGTACACGTTCGACTTCGCGTGGGCGAGCGCCGCGCAGCGCGCGCGCATTCCCTATTATCCGAAGCTCGTCTCGATGACGCCGTTCACGCCCGCGACGGGGCGGCGGCTCTTGCGCGCGCCGGGGCGTGACCCAAAGCCGCTCGTCGACGCGCTGCTCGCCGGCGTGCAGGCGGCGGCGGAGCAGGCGGGCGCGTCGGGCGCTCACTTGCTCTTCGTGCCCGAGGACGACGTCGCGCTGCTCGCTCCGCACGAGACGCTGATGCCGCGGCTCACCTATCAGTTCCATTGGCACGCAGCGGGGGACCGCAGCTTCGAGGACTACCTCGCTCGATTCCGCGCCGAGGTGCGCAAGCAGGTGCGCAAAGAGCGCCGCAAGATCGTCGAGGGAGGGCTCGAGGTGCGCACGGTCGAGGGGCCGCAACTCACCGACGCCGAGTGGCTCGCGCTCGACGAGTTCTACCGCGACACCTGCGCGCGCAAGGGCTCGGAGGCGTACCTCGCGGAGGGCTTCTTCGCGCACCTGCGCGGCAGTCGCTCGCTCGAGCGGGTCGTCGCGGTGCTCGCGTACGACGGCGGTCGGCTCGTCGCGGGCACGCTCAATTTCGAGAAGGGACGGCACCTCTACGGCCGCTACTGGGGCTGCCTCGAGCAGTACGACTCGCTGCACTTCGAGCTCTGTTACTATCAGCTGATCGATCGCGCGATCGCGAAGGGGCACACGCGCTTCGAGGCGGGCGCGCAGGGCACGCACAAGATCAAGCGCGGGCTGGTGCCGTCGCCGATCCACAGCGTGCACTGGCTGCGCTCCGCGTCGCTCGCTGCGGCGGTGCGCGACTTTCTGCCGCGGGAGGCGCTCGCCGCGCGGCGCGAGATGGCGATCCTCGGGGAGCAGTCCCCGTTTCATCGCGGGCCCGCGGACACCGCGCCCGAGCCGCGCGAGCGCTAGCCGCGCGAGTCAGTCGGCCGCGTCAGGGTGCGACGCAGCAGGCTCAGTCGGCCGCGGGGGCGGGCGGCGGGACGAGCGGTTCGGTCGTGGGAGCGGTCGGCGCGGTGGGCGTCGCGCCGTAGCCGGGCGGCGCTGGGGGCACCCCGCTCGCGTCATCGTCTGCGTCGATGTCCGCGTCGTCGTCCGCGTCGTCTGCGGGCCGCGCGGGCTCGGCCCCTCCGAACATGAACGCCAAGCCGCCCTGATAGATCGTCACGGCCCCGACGGCGCCGTTCGTGACGTTGGCGTAGGCGTTGACCTCAGGGGCGATCCAGAACGCGCGCCCGATGCGGATGGGCACGCTGACGTACAGCCCTACGAGGAGCCCCTCGATCAGGAGCAGGTCGTCGCGGACGACGTCGCCGCTGCGAAATTGATAGCCGAACATTAGCTTCGGTCCGAACGAGAGCGTCACCCGATCGCTGATGTTCCAGCCCATCAAGAGCGGCAGATGCGCATAGAACGCGTTGAACGAGGTGCCCGCCTGATCGTCGAAGGACGCGTACGACACCGCGGGCGCGAGCGCGATGTCGAGCGGACCGCGCAGGATCAGCCACTTCACGCCGCCCTCGATGCCGAGGGAGTAGAGCTTCACGCCGACGTCGACGCGATCGCTGAGCCCGTAGCGCGCGGAGACCTCGAACTGCGCCGAGCGCGGGCTCGGACCGGAGTCGTCGCTGAGCGCGCCGACGCCGCCCGCGAGCGCGGCGAAGCGCAGCTCACCCTCGGGCACCGTGCGCGGTACCTGGAGTGTGCTGAAGGAAGGGCAGCCGCCGCACGCGAGGGCAACAGCGAGTACGGGGAGCAGTCCTTCCCACGGGACGGCGTGGGCGGGCCTCATGGGCGACGCTCCTAGCACGACGGCCGGATGCCGTCACCGACCGCGCGGTCGCCAAGCGCAGATCCCTTGCCCAACCGCGCGGGGAACGCTACACGGGCTGCTGCGCGCCGTTTCGCGCGCTACGAGGAGGCGACGATGGACGACGGCCACAAGATCACACGGCGCGACATGCTCGGGCGCAGCCTGCTCCTCGGAGCGGTGGCTACGGTCGGGACGAATCTCTTCTTGAGCGCCTGCGGCGGCTCGGCGGCGCTCGACTGCTCCGCGACCGCGGGGCTCTCCGCAGAGGACATCGCGACTCGCACGGGCAACCAGTACGCCGACGCGTCGACGGACCCGGCCAAGAAGTGCAGCGGCTGCAATTTCTTCACGGGCGCCGCGGCGGCGTGCGGAAGCTGCACGGTCGTCAAGGGCACGATCAACCCGGGCGGCAGCTGTCGCCTCTGGGTCGCCAAGCAGGCCTGAGTCGGGGGCACGCGCGCTCTGCGCGTGCGGCTCGTGAGGAGCGCGCTCGAGGTCGCTGAGGCGACGTCGGGCGCGTTCTTCGTTTCAGGGTCGGAGCGTCTCAGGGTCGGAGCGTCTCAGCGTTGTAGGAGCGGGGCGAGCGCGCGGAGCGCCTCGTCGAGGTCGTCGGGAGGCACGGCGGTGAAGCAGAGCCGCACGTGTCGGGGGAAGTCGCTGCCGCTCGCGCTGCCCGGGGTGAGCCACACGCCCGCGTCGAGCGCGCGCTCGAGGAAGGGCGCGCAGGTCTCCTCGCCGGGGCGCAGGTGCGCGCTCACGTCGACGAAGAGAAACGTGCCGCCCTCGGGAACGCGCACGCCGAGCGCTCGCGCCGCGCGGGTGCCCGCCTCGCGGTAGAGGGCGCGCGCCTCGTCGAGCCAAGCGTCGGCTTCACGCAGCCCTCGCGCGGCGCCGAGCTGAAACGGGCGCGGCGCGCAGTACGTCGCGAACGTATTGACCGAGCGCAGCGCGCGCATCGCCTCCGCTGGGCCGTGCACGAAGCCGATGCGCGCCCCCGCGAAGCCGTAGCCCTTCGAGAGCGTGTGCACCGCGACGCTGCGCCCGCGGAAGTCCTCGCGCGCCCAAGCTGGCGCCGGCTGCGCGTCGCCGAGCCAGAGCTCCTCGTACGCCTCGTCGCAGAGCAGCCAGAGGTCGTGCCGCGCGGCGACGCGCGCCATCGCGGCGAGCGCCTCGGGCGGCAGGACGCGGCTCGTCGGGTTGTTCGGCGTGTTGACGTAGAGCGCCGCCGTGCGCGGCGTGACCGCGCGCTCGAGCGTCTCTTCGACGTCGAAGCCCGGCTCGTCGAGGCGCGTGAAGAGCGGCACCTGCACGGGCACCGCGCCGCGCGACGCGAAGATGCCCCGCGCGAGCGGCCAATAGGGCGAGGGCAGCAGGACCTCGTCGCCTGGATCGAGCAGCGTCTGCGCGATGACCGAGAGCCCGCTGGTGCCGCCGTTCGTCACCTGCACGAGCTCGCGGTCGATGGCGGCTCCGCTGCGCGCGCTCAGGCGCTCGACGATGGCGTCGAGCAGCACGGGCTCGCCCTGGACCGGCGCGTAGTTGTGCAGGCGTACGTGCTCGCTCGTGAGCTGCGCCTCGGCCCGCATCATGGCGGGCGGATCGAGGTAGGTGTCCCCGACCTGCAGCGCGTAGATACGCCCGCCGCGGGCGCGCGCGCGGGCGCCGAGGTCGCTGAAGATGCGGTCCGAGAGGCCGTCGGCGGTCGACGTCGTGCGGGGGAAGCGCGGCATCCCCGTCGAGTATCGCGAAACGCTGCCGGATGACAGCGGCCATCGACCGCCTGTATCCTCGCGCCGCCATGAACGACCGCACGAACGCTCGGAACTCCTCGCGCTCCTCCTCTGCTCGCAGCATCGCCGGCGCGACCGCGGCGCTGCTGCTCGTCGCCCCGCTGCTGCTCGTCGCCGGCTGCGGCTCGAAGGAGGAGGCTGCCCCGCCTCCGCAGGACATCGTCGGGATCCTCGAGCTTCCCGTCGCGCATCGCGGCTCGCCCGCCGCGCCGACGGGCGCCGCGCGCATCGAGATCGGGCAGAGCGAGCTGCGCCTCGACGGGCACTCCATCGCGATCCTCGCGACGGGCGCGCTCGCGGCAGGCGATGTGACGAACTTCGCGATCCCGAAGCTGCGCACGGCGCTGACGGGCGGGCGCGCGACGGCGGTCCTCTACGTGCACTCGGCGACGCCCTACGCGACGACGCTCGCGGTGCTCAAGACGCTGCGCGAGTCGGGAGTGCGCAACGCGGTCTTCGCCGTGCGCCGCGTCGCGCCTGCGCCGACGAAGGGCGCGCCGCCCCCCGGGCCGACGCTGACCGCGTCGTTCCTGGAGCTTCGGGATTTTCAGGTCATCCCGGAGACCGAGGGAGAGGTCGCGTTTCCGAGCGTCGCGCCCCTCGCCTGGTCTGAGGTCGGCGCGCAGTGGGACGCGGTCAAGGCCGCGTGCGGCATGTCGGACACGGCCGACTGCATGTGGAAGCCCGACTCGATCGCCGTCGGCGGCAACGCGAAGATCACGCTCCGCTCGCGCGGCGACGGAGTGAAGGTCGAGTTCCTGCAAGTCGGCGCGCCGATCGCAGAGGCGCCGGCCGCTGCCGTCGCCATGATCCCTGGCGTGCCCGCGGCCGCGGCGCCCCTCGCCCCCGGCGCAGCGCCTGGCCCCGGCGAAGAGATCCCGCCGCCGCCCGCCACGGAAGCGTCGTTCACGCTGCGCTCAGGCACGACGATCGAGCCCGAGTCACCCATCAGCGCGATGATGCGCAACGTCTGCGGCTCGCGCGCGTGCGGCGTCGTCGTCGTCTCCGACCGCGAGCAGATGACGATGCGCGTGCTCTCGCTGATCGGCGCGGCGTTCCCGGAGGGCAGCGCCCCGCCGAGCGTCGCCTTCCAGCTTCCGCGCTGAAGCGCGCGTCGAGTCGGGCGCGAGGGGCGGGCTCGAGCGCCGCCCCTCCGTGACGCTCAGCGCCGCCGACGCAGCCCGAGCGCGAGGAGCCCGAGCAGCGCTGCGAAGAGCCGCCACGCCGTGCCGCCGTTGGTGCTCGCGACGCGGCAGCCGCAGGCGCCCGTGTCCTTCGGCGCGATGTGGGTCGGGATGCCAGCGTCGGGCCGGACCGTCGGCCCGCCATCGTCTGTCGGCGAGGACGGCACGCAGGTCCCGGCGAGGCAGCGCTCGCCATCTCCGCACACGACGCCGCTGCACGGATCGGGCACGCACACGCCGTCGCGGCAGAGCTGCTCCGCGGGGCAGGTCACGCCGTCACACGCGCTGAAGCAGACGCCGTCGCGGCAGACATCACTGCCCGTGCAGCGCACGCTCGCGCAGCGATCGGGCACGCACTCGCCGCCCGTGCACCACTGCCCGACGGGGCAGGTCACGCCGGCGCACGCGTCGACGCACGCGCCGGCGGTGCACGTCTCGCTCGCCGCGCAGGTCGCGCTCTCGCAGCCCGGATCGACGCAGAGCCCCGCCGTCGGAGTCCCCGTGCGCGCGTCGCACGCGCGACCCGTCGGGCAGAGCGGCGCCGCGAGCTCGGTGCAGTTGCACGACGGGCCGCAGAGCGTCGTCGCGCCGGGCGTGCCGGCGAGGCAGACCTGGTTCGTCGGGCAGACGACGCCGAGACACGGATCGAGGCACGCGCCTCCGCTGCACACGCGGCCTGCGGGGCACACGGCGCCTTCGCAAGGAGCGACGCACGCCCCGGCGCGGCAGAGCGTCCCCGCCGCGCACGCGACGCTGAGGCAGGCGGCCTCGACGCAGGTGCTGTCGCTCGCGCACGCGAAGCCCGACGCGCAGCCGCCTTCGAAGCACGCGGTCTGACAGAGCCCCGTCGCCGTCGAGCAGATCGTGCCGGTGGGGCACGTCTCCATCGGGCGGCAGTCGAGGTCGCGCGTCGCGCCGCAGGGCTCGAAGGCGCCGGGGTGCACGCTCGCGTCGGTGTCGTCGCAGTCATCGCCGCCGCAGGACGCGGCGCGGTGCCCGTCGCCATCGGCGTCGATGCAGATGGCGGTGTTGTCCTCGTTGAGCCCCGCGACCGCGTCGAGCTCGTCCTCGCTCGAGTCGTAGACGCACTCGGGGCCGGGGTTGCCGTTGTTGCCGCCCTGGATCGCGATGTAGCGGAAGGTGATGCCGCAGGGCAGCGCCCACACCGTCGCGAGCGCGTCGGCGACGGCTTCGCCGCCCGAGTTGTCGCGCAGATGCGTCGCGAGGTCGCCGCGCCCAGCCTCGCCCGCGCCGCTCGCGGTCGCGTTGCGCGTCCAGCCCTGCGTGAACGCGCGGATCAGGCGCGCGGGGTTCCACTTGCTCGCGTCGGGCGCGGACTCCGGCGCCATCTCGGTCGCGTCGGGGTTGTTCGAGAGCCACACGGTGTACTCGAACGCCTCACAGGGCAGCGGCGCGTGATCGGTGATCGGGAACAGCACGACGCGGTTCGCCTCGCCGCCGAGGTCCATCAGGCGCCCGCGCCAGGGGTAGTAGAAGCCGCCTGTGCCGTCGGCGACGCCCGTGCCCGAGTCGTCGGTGCGCACGACCTGCGTCCAGTACCAGTCGAGCGAATTGGCATACATCCCGATGTCCTCGCCGGGCGTCGCGGCGTGGCAGGTGTAGCCGCTGAGGATCGTCGGCGTGTGCGTGTTGCCGATGCAGCCGTTGACGCCGCGGAGGTACGTCGCGAAGTGGAGCTGCGGTGCGAAGAGCCCATCGCTCGTCGTGAAGATGTCGTCGACGACGCCGTCGGCGCGCGCCGCGCGAATCACGTTGAGGCAAGCCTCGCCCGTCGCGTCGATGCACGTCGCCGTCTGGGCGCGCGCGGGCGTCGCGTCGAGGGAGAGCGCTCCGACGAGCGAGGTCAGGGCGACGAGGGACGCGAGCGTGGCGCGCGAGGGAGGAAGGAAGCAGCGCATGCGGGGACTCCGGCGGCCGCGCGACGGCGCGGCGAATCGACGAGAGTACCGCACTCGAGCGGAGCACGGGGCAGCGGAGGCGCGCGCAGGTGCACAGCGAGCGTCAGCGCAGGGCGCCGAGCGAGCTCGACAGCGGACGCAGCGCGCCGTGGACGGCGGCTTCGAGGGCGGCACGCTCGAGCGACGCTGCGTCAGCTCCGCGGGCGCCTGCGCGACCCGACAACATCATGCGAATCGACCCGCCGCGCGCCTCGGACACGATCAGCGAGACCTCGCAGCGCACTTGCACGTCGGGACCTGTGGAGGCGCGGTCGAGGCGCGTGATGGAGCCGCGCACGACGTAGCGGGCGCGGCTCGTCTCGGCGAGGCGCAGGCTCGGCAAGCGCCCGATCTCGCGCACGAGCGCGTCGTGCAGCGCGTCCGCGTCACCCGGTGAAGACGTCTGCGCGGCGGTCTCGCCGACGGCGACGATGGAGGTCCGCGGACTCTCCGCGAACACGGGCAGCGCCGGCGCGCAGGTCTGCAAAAACGCGACGGTGGCCGTGAGCAGCCACGTCGCGAGCGTTCGGGCTCGCAGCATCGAAGTACCTCCTCGGGGACCGCGTCGAGAGCTGACCGCAGTGCGCCCACGTTCCACCTATCAAAGGGGCGGTCGCGTGGTCAAAATCCCTGCGAAGAAAGCTCGCGCGGCGTCGCGCCTGCGGTCAGTCGCGCGCGTCGTCCGCGGCGGGCGGCAGCAGGCTGTCGCGCACGCCGTCGTCGAGCTTGTAGCGGCGCAGCTTGTCGAGGAAGGTCGTGCGCTTGAGCGCGAGCAGGCGCGCAGCCTCGCTCTTGTTGCCTCCCGAGCGCAGCAGCGCGTGCTCGAGGATGCGGCGCTCGAGCTCTTCGTAGGTGCCGCCGAGCGGATCTTCGGCGTTCGCGGCGGCGCTCAGCGGCGGCAGGTCCTCGCGCAGCACCTTCGTGCCGCGGGACGCGCGGACCGCGCGATCGATGACGGAGCTCAGCTCGCGCAGGTTGCCGGGGAAGGGATGCGCGAGCAGCAGCTCGAGCGCGGCGTGATCGATGCCGACGGCGTCGCGCCCGAGCGTGCGCGCGGCGCGATCGAGCGCGAGCAGCACGAGCGAGGGCAGATCCTCGCGGCGCTCTCGGAGCGCCGGCACGTCGAGCGCGAGCGGCGTCAGCCACTGACCGAGCTCGCCGTCGAAGGCGTTGTCGGCGAGCAGCTCCGAGAGCGCGCGCTGCGAGGTGGCGACGACGCGTGTGTCGACGGCATACGAGCCGGCGCCGCCGACTGCGCGGGCTTGGCGCACGGCGAGCGCCTCGGCGAGGGCGCGCTGAGCCTCGCGGGAGAGCGCCGGGACGTCGATGAGGAAGAGCGTCCCGCCCGCCGCGAGGCGCAGCCAGCCGGGGTGCGCGCCGCCCTCTGCGCCCTCTTCGCCGAGCAGCGCGGCTTCGCTGCGCTCGGGGCGGAGCGCGCCGCAGTCCGCGACGACGAACGGCCCGCGCGCGCGGCTGCTCTGCGCGTGCAGCGCGCCGGCGACGAGCTCGAGGCCTGTGCCCGGCTCGCCGACGAGCAGGACCGGCGCGTCGAGCGGCGCGACCTCCCCGACGCGCGCCACGAGCTCGCGCATCGCCGGCGAATAAGCGACCGGCGGCGTCGCGAGGCGGTCCGCAGCGGGCCCCGCCTTGAGCACGCGCAGGTCCGCGCGGAGGCGCGCTAGCTCGTCGTCGAGCACCGCCGTGCGCTCCTCCTCGTGGTCGCGCGCGGCGCTCGCCTTGGCCGCGCGCTCGTCGGCGCGCTCGGTGCGCGTCAGCACCGAGATGCGCGCGGCGAGCGCTGCACCGAGCCGCTCGAGCGCGCGCAGCTCCTCGAGCGCGAGGCCGCTGAACCGACGCCCGCGCGCCACCAGCAGCACGCCGTCGAGCTCGCCGCTCGTCGAGAGCGGCACGACGGCGAGCGTGTCGAGGGCGATCAGCGCCTCGAGCAGCGGGCGATCGGTCGGGCGCCGCACGATGCGGGCCTCGATCGGACCGCGCGCGAGCACCTCGCCGGGGCGCTCGAGCAAGCGCCCGAGGAGCGCCTCAGGCAGCTCGCGTCGGTCGAGGTGAGGCTCGCCGGCAGCGTCGATGCGGGCGCTGCGCGCGGGCGTGACGGTGTAGAGCTGAGGCTCGGCGTCCCGCTTGCCCGAGGCCTCACGCAGCGGGCCGAGCACCGCGCGCGCGACCTCATCGAGCGTCGTCGCGGGCACGAGGCGCTCGAGAGCATGGTCGATCGCGTCGAGGAGGCGGCCACGCGCCGGCGCGAGCGTCCAGCGGACGAGCGGGTAGAGCGCGCGATAGAGCACGACCGCCGCGAGCAGCGAGGCGATGGCGCAGAGACCGAGCGTGAGCGGGTCGCGCGGCACGAGCGCGTGCAGCGACGCGGTGAGCGCGCCGACGACGAGGAGCGTCAGCGCCGTCGCGACCGCGCGTCGCGTCGCCCGCCCGGCCGCAGGGCGCCCCTGCGGATCGACGAGCCGCACATGCCCGACCACGAGCGCGAGCCCCGACAGCGCCGCGAGGCTCCGGACCCACGTCGAGTCGAGGCTGAGCACGCCCACGGTCGCGCTGAGGAACGCGAGCGTGGCGAGCAGCGCGGCCGGCACCAAGCCGAGCTGCGCCCAGGCGTTCGCGGCGAGCTCGTCGGGCCCCGTGCCGAGCCTTCGTCGCAGCCCACGGAGCGCGACCGCACCGAGGAGCGCGACGAGCGCAGCGCCGGGCGCGAGGGCCGTCAGGCTCGGTCGCACGAGGAGCGCCTCTCCGCCGAGGGACGGCGCGGGGAGCACCGCGAGCAGGCCTGCGAACCCCGCAAGACCCGCGATCAGCCATGGCGCGACTCGCTGCCACGGCGCCGCGAGCGCGCGCGGACGGTCGGGGACGGTCAGCGCGAGATCGAAGACGAGGCCTGCGACGGCCGCGTAGGCGAGCCCCTCGACGACCTCCGCGACGAGCGAGAGCGAGTGCGGCGCGACGTTCCCGACGAGCGCGAGGGCCGCGGCGACCCCGAGCGCGCCGACGCGCCGAGCGCCCGCCCCGCCTTCTCGAACGAGAAACGGCGCGAGCGCGAGCACGCACGCGACGGCCGCGACGGCGAGCCCTGCGCGCGTGACTCCGCCCGCCGAGGAGACCACATCGGCCACCAAGTAGAGGACGGCCGCGAGGCCGATGAGCGAGAGCGTGCGCGACTTCTTCAGATCGTGTCCTCGGCTCAGGCGGCCCGTGCAGGGTGCTGTCGCACGGCGGCTTGAGCGGCGCGGGGCGCTGATCTTATCATCCGCGACCCGCGTGGCCAGGAACGCGCGGCCACGAGGTCTACTCCATGTCCGTTGGTCGCCCGCCCGCAGCCAGGCACGCAGCGCTCGTCGAGCTCATCGCAGAGCACAATCGCGCGTACTACACCCTCGACGCGCCCGTCATCTCGGACGCCGAGTACGACAAGCTCTTCCGCGAATTGCGCGCGCTCGAGGCTGCGCACCCCGACCTCGTCACGGCGTCGTCGCCGACGCAGCGCGTCGGGAGCGCCCTCACCGAGGGCTTCGGCAAGGTCGTGCACGCGCACCGGATGATGTCGCTCGACAACGCCTACGAAGAGAGCGACCTGCGCGACTTCGACCGGCGGGTGCGCGACGGGCTGCGCGAGGGCGAGCGCGTGCGCTACGTCTGCGAGCCGAAGATCGACGGGCTCAGCATCGAGGTCGCCTACCGCGGCGGCAAGCTGGTCCAGGCGGCGACGCGCGGCGACGGCACGATCGGCGAGGACGTCACGGCGAACCTGCGCACGATCCGCGCGCTGCCGCTGACCATCCCCGACCCGCGCGACCTGACCGTGCGCGGCGAGGTGCTCATCTACCGCGAGGATCTCGAGACGATCAACGAGGCGCGCGTCGCCGCGGGCGAGGAGGCGTTCATGAACCCGCGCAACGCCGCCGCGGGCTCGCTCCGGCAGAAGGACCCGCGCAAGACCGCCGAGCGCCCGCTCCGCGTCTTCTTCTACGACCTCGTCGAGCGCGTGTTCGAGACGCAGCACGAGATGCTCGAGGGGCTGCACGCGCTCGGGCTGCCGACCCATCGGCGCGAGCACGTCGCCGCCGACCTCGACGCGGTGCTCGCGTTCATCGCCGACTTCGACACGGCGCGGCGCGGGCTCCCCTACGAGACCGACGGCGTCGTCGTGAAGGTCGACTCCTTCGCGCAGCGCGAGCACCTCGGCGCGACCTCGCGCTTTCCGCGCTGGGCGACGGCGTTCAAGTTCGCGCCCGAGCAAGTGCGCACGGTCGTGCGCGCGATCACCTGTGACGTCGGGCGCACGGGCGCGCTCACGCCCGTCGTGGACCTCGACGAGGTGCTGCTCGCTGGCACGATGGTCGCGCGCGCGAGCCTCCACAACCTCGACTACGTCGCGACCAAGGACGTGCGCGTCGGGGACACCGTGCTCATCGAGAAGGCGGGCGAGATCATCCCGCAGGTCGTGTCGGTGGACCTCGACGCGCGCCCTTCCGACACGGTGCCTTGGGCGCCGCCGCGGGTCTGTCCGGTGTGCGCGACGGCGGTGAAGCGCGAGGAGGGCGTCGCCGCGCTGCGCTGCCCGAACGTCGCGTGCGCCGGGCGGCGCAAGGCGTCGATCTTCTACTTCACGCGGCGCTCCGCGATGGACATCGACCGCCTCGGCTGGGCGCTCGTCGAGCAGCTCGTCGACGGCGGGCTCGTCGGCGACGTCGCGCAGCTCTTCGAGCTTCCGCAGAGGCGCGCGGCGCTCCTCGAGCTCGAGCGCATGGGCGCCAAGAGCGTCGACAACGTGCTCGCCGCGGTCGAGGTCGCGCGCACGGGGCGCACGCTCGCGCGCTTGCTCACGGGGCTCGGCATTCCGCTCGTCGGCGAGGTCGCCGCGCGCGCCGTCGCCGAGCGCTACGGCACGCTCCGCGCGCTCCTCGACACGCCCCCCGACGAGGTGCGCGCGCAGCTCGCGGAGCTGCACGGCATCGGCGAGAAGATCGCCGAGAGCGTCGCCGCGTGGCTCGAAGAGCCCGCGAACCGCGACGTCTGCGAGCGCTTGCTCGCGCTCGGCGTGCGCGCTGAGCAGCCGCCGCCCGCGGCGCCGCGCGAGGGCCCGCTGACCGGCTCGTCGTTCTGCGTGACGGGCGTGCTCAGCCGTCCGCGCGAGCAGGTGCACGAGTCGATCCGCGCCGCCGGCGGTGAGATCCACGACACCGTGAAGAAGGGCACGACCTACCTCGTCGCGGGCGAGAAGGTCGGCGCGAGCAAGCTCGACACGGCCCGCAAGCGCGGTACGCGCGTGCTCGACGAGGCTCAGCTGCTCGTGCTGCTCGAGGGCGGAACGCTACCGCCGACGTCGAGCTGAAGGACCGTCGGCGGCGCGAGGGCGCTCCTGCCGACAGTCTCAGAATTTCGCTTTCCCCTCGGACTCCCACCATTGCAGGTACTTGCCGTGGACGCGCTCGCGCTCGCGCCGCGGCGAGCCCGGGTGATAGCCGTAGTACTCCTGCGTGAGCTTCTTGAGCTCGTCGCCAGCGGCTGCGCGGACCGGCTCGTCGTTGTGGAGCAGCGCGTCGATCAGCCACTCGACGCGGTGCGCGTGGCCGTGCTTCTCCGCCCACTGCTCCCAGCGCTTGCGCTGATCGCCGAAGTCCTGCTTGGTCAGCGTGACGAGCGCGCGCTGCGCCTCGCCCCGTACGCCGTCGTCCTCGTCGTCGAGCACGGTGATCAAGATCGGCACCGCCCGGGCGTCGCGCAGCTCCGCGAGCGCGCGGATCGCGATGCGTCGCCGGGCGACGTCGCGGTGCAGGTTGCGGGCGATCGCCCGGATCGTCTCGAGCGTCGAGGCGTACTCGGGCAGGTGCTGGTACCGCTTGAGCACGTCGAGCGCGAGCAAGCGCGTGCCGGCATCCTCGTCGAAGACGCGCCGACCGAGCGCGTCGAGCAGCCCGCCGTGCACGATCTCCGACGCGAGCAGCGTCGTGTAGAAGCGGGCGTCTGGGTCCTTGCCGTCGAGCAGCGAGGGCAAGTACGGCGTCGCGCGCTCGCGGAAGGCGACGAGCGCCCGCGCGATGGCGGACACATCACGCCCGCGCGGCAGGCGCGCGTGCGGCGTGCGACGGTCGAACCAGAGCGGCCCGGGGAAGTGCTGGACCAGCGCGGGCAGAGCCGCATCGCCGACGCGCAGCAGCCGCGCGATGACGCCATCGTCCTCGTCGGGCGCAGCCGAGACCAGCTCTTGGATCATGCCCTCGACGTTCTCGCCCATGTCGACGATCACGGACGGCTCGTCGCGCGGGCTATCTGGCTTGCGCTTGTCGCGCGAGAACGGCGTCTCAGGTCGGGTGTCCTTCGAGACGCGGCCTGACGACGCGGGCGAGGCCGCGGGCGTGACGTGCGCGTTGGCCTGCGAGCCGTTGCCGCGAGGTGGCGGCTGGCTCGGGCGCGTCGCGGAGGTGTTGGGCGGGACGCTCCGCTGCGCGCGGCGGGGCCTCGTGGTGAAGACCTCTTCCGTCGCATCCCGAACGCTGTACGAGCCGTCCACGCGAGGGGGAGGGTTGCTCGGTCGCTCGGGCTCGCTGGGCTCGCTGGGACCGAGGGGCGTCTCGGCCTCGCTCGCACCCGCGGGCGAAGTCTCTTCGAAGTCCTCGAGATCGTCGTCGTCGTCGTCGCTGCTCGACGTCACCTCGACGATGACGTCCTCCTCGTCGTCCGCCGCGACGGGCGCCCGCGGCACCTCCGCGACGGTCGGCACGGCAGCTGGCGTCGGCGCGGTGAACGGCTCGGGGGTGGCTGAGCCCGGCCGCCTCGGCCGCGGCGGCGGTGGGGCGCTCCGCGGCACCGCGAGCACTGAAAGCGCGCCTGAAAGCGCGCGCATCTCGCGCGCAGGAACGATCTGAGGGACGACGAGCGTGAGCGGGGGCGCGGACTGCAGTTCGCGGGCGGGCTCGTGCGCGGGCTCTGCCGTCGTGCGCTGCTCCGGCTCCGCGGCCGAGTGGGGCTCCGCGGCCGAGTGGGGCTCCGCGGCCGAGTGGGGCTCCGCCGCGGGCGGCTGGCCAGGCGGGCGGTCGGTCGCTTGGGCCTCGTGGGGAGGCGGCGTCGCGTGGGTGAACTTGCGGCGCAGGATGAGGCGTTCGAAGGCCTCGCTCACGCGCGGCATCACCCCGAGTAGCTCCGGAAGCTCGTCGAGCGTGAGCGGGACGCCGCTGCGGTCGCCGTAGAGGACGAGGACGACGCGCCGACGGATCGTCAGCGGCAGCACGGCGCACGGCACCGACGCCGGGCGCTTGAGGCGCGCCGCGATCGTCTGGTCGCGCTCACTGCCGGCGAGCGAGGCGATGCGTCCGACGCCGTCGTGCCGCACCTCGGCGAAGAGGCCGCCGCCCGAGTCGAGGGAGAGCGCGATGCGCTCGACCTCCGCCGTCGTCGCTCCGGGGCCTGACGCCTCGCGGCCCTCCGCGATCTCGTCATGCACCACGAAGAGCGCGGCGTAGTCGAAGGATTGCCGCGCGAACGCGAAGAACGTCGCGAGCACTTCGTCGCGCGTCTCGGCCTCGCCGAGCAGCTCCGCGGCAGCGCGGAGCGCGAGCGGGCCGCGCAGTCGGGCCATGAAGCCGCTCGCGCGTCGCTCGCCCGGAGTGGCCGTCGAACGGGGCGCGCTCGCAGGCTGCACGGGCAACGGGGCAGGCTGCGCGAGGGCGGGCGCCGTCGGCGCGCCGAGCGCGACGAGCAGCGTGTTGACGCCCGCGGGCGTCGGACGCGCGGATGGGTTCGGTCGCCACGATGGCGCGACTGGTGGCGTCGAGAGCGGAGCTCTGGCCACCGTGGGCGCGACCGGCTCCGGCGGGGCGAGCTCCGGTCGCCCAGCCTCCTCATCCGCGTGGGACTGCGCCTCCTCGGCGAGCGTGGCCTCGGGCAGCGCTGCCTCGAACGGCGTGGCCTCCGGTGGCGTCGCCCCCGGGAGCGTCGTCTCTGGGAACCTCGCCCCTGGCAGCGTCGCAACGGTCGCTTCGGCGGTCGTCGCCTCGGTCTCGAGCGCCTGCGCAGCCTCGAGCGTCTCCTCGGTCTCGAGCGTCTCCTCGGCCTCGAGCGCCTGCGTGGCTTCGGGCGTCTGCGCGGCCTCGGGCGTCTCCTCGGCCTCGGGCGTCTGCGCAGCCTCGCTCGGGAGCGCCACGGGCGTCTCGTCGGCGGTCAGCGCCGCCTCCGCAGGTGCGGCAGGCGGTGGCGGTTCGGACCGAATCTCGGGCGCGACAGCCGCCCCGCTCCACGTCGCCGGGCGAGGACGCTCGGGGCGGGCCGCGCGCTCCTCGACGACGGCGAACCCGAACGGCTTGGTCGAGCGCTCGAGGGAGTCCTCGAAGCCGACGCCGCTGACGCGCGACACGCGCTCTGCGTCGGGCTTCGTCGCGGGCGTGCTCCACTGGGCCGCGGGGCGGGCGCTCGCGGCGGCGCCGGGCCGACCCTCGTCGCCCTCGTCCTCGTCTTCGTCGTCGAACGCGCTGAAGCCCACGCGCCGACGCTCCGACGGGAGGTACTGCTCCGCGGTCCGGCTCGCGAGCGGCGCGACGAACGGCACCTCGCCCGCGTCGCGCTCCTTCAGCTTCTCCGCGAGCCTGGCGAGCCGCGGCAGCGGCTCGATGCCGTAGTGCTGGGCGAGCCCGGCGGCCAGGCGCACGGCGGTCACGATCCGCGGCACGAGCTCGAAGCCGAGGAGAAAGCCCAGCTGCTGGTCGACCTCGGGCGTGAGCAGCTCCGTCACCGCGACGTAGAGAGTCCGCCCGTCGACGCCGATCGGGACGAGGTGGTGCTTCTCCGCGACCTCGCGCGGCACGATCCGCACGACCTCGCGCGACGCCCGCATGACCTCGTCGAGCGTCGCCGAGCGCACGCCGAGCGTCGCCGCTGTGTAGGCCGCGAGCACGTTCTCGCTCACCGCCGCGAGCTCGAGCAACACGGTCTCGATCTCGCCGCCCGAGACGACCTGACGTTGAAGCGCTTCCTCGATCTTGCGGACCGGGACTACCTGATCGCGAACGAGAAGCGAGGTGAGCGCATACATTCGGGAATTCGCCCCCTTGGACGCGCCCGAGTCTGGCCCCTCCGCGCTCAGGCTGTCAACGGATTCACCATCACCGCGAGCG
>CAIUAC010001020.1 GCA_903896985.1 uncultured Sandaracinus sp. | reverse complement strand
GGCGGCACGCCCGCGTCGAGCGAGCCGTACACCGGCGGCACGACCAGCGAGATGCTGGCGTCCCCTTCCACCGCCGGCACGCGCTCCCACGGCGGCGCGAGGTAGCGCAGGCGGTAGACGCCCTCGCCGTCCGTCAGCGTCGTCCAGCCTGCGTACGGAGCGCTGCCGTCCTTGCCGCACGCCGCGAGCAACCCGACGCCGACGACGGTCGCCACGACGCCGGTCGCCGCGACGCCGACGCGGAGGACAGTCGCGAATAGTCGCGCTTTCGGGAGCACGCGCGACTCTGGGAGGCGCGCTCGGCGCGGTCAAGGACGGTGCCGACGCGTCCACGCGACGACTCGCGGCCATGCTCGGAAGCGGCTATCGTCGGCGCCGGTGCGCAAGGTCTTCACGCTGCTGCTCGAACTGCGCTGCCAGAACTTCTGCGTGTTCTGCGGACAGCGCGAGGTCGACGAGACCGTCGTGCGAGTGCGCAGCCTCGCAGGCTTGTCGACCCCAGAGACCAAGTTTGGCGCCAAGCGCGCTCGCTACACCCTCGAGTCCGCGGTGGCGGCCCTCCGCGCCGCGCACGACGAAGGCTTCACCGAGGTGTCGCTGCAGGGCGGCGAGCCGACGCTCTTTCCTGACATCGTGCAGGTCGTGGCCGCCGCGCGAGGCATCGGCTTCGAGCGAATCGGCGTCGTGACGAACGGTCGCAAGCTCGCGGTCGAGGCCTTCGCAGAGGCCCTCGTCGGCGCGGGCCTCGACAACCTCAGCCTATCGCTCGTCGGCTGGGACGAGGCGACCCACGACGCGGTGTCGCTCGCGCACGGCGCGTTCGCGCAGTTGATCGCGGGAGTCCGAAACGCGGTCGACGCCGCGGCGCGCCTCGAGCAGCAGGTGACCATCAACGTCAACCTGACGACCTCGGCGGCGACCGTCGACCACCTGTCCGATCAAGTGCGTCTGCTCGCCGCGCTCGGCGTCGACGCCGCGAGCATTCACCTCGTACGCTTCAATAACCTGGCCGCGGACCCTGTCGTGCGCGAGTCCCTGCGCTTCGACATCCGTCGCATCACTCCTGCGCTCGCGCTCGCGCGAGCCGAAGCCACGCGACTCCACATGCCGCTCCACGCGACGGATGTGCCGATCTGCCTGCACGACTCCCTCGTCGCCGACGAGCTCGCGCTCGTGCTGCACCGGGCCGACATTGGCCAACAAACGTTTCAGGGGCCGGACCACACCTACCAGCCCTCACGGACGAGACTGGCCACGCAACCCACCGCCTGCTCGGGTTGCATGGTCGAGCGCGCGTGCCCGCACATCCCGCCTGAGTACCTGCCGGCAGACCCTTCCACGACCTTGCGGCCGCTCACGCCGGAGCGCATCACGGCCTACGTGGACGACGAGCTCGCGCTTCTCCACCCGAATGACGCCCGAGCAGCGGGGCGCGTCGCCGATCTTGCGCACTCCGTCGAACTGCTCAGCCAGCATGCGCAGACCCCCGCGCTCGCGGGAGTCTCCGCCCGCCTGCGAGGAGCCTTCGCCGACTTGACGCAGCTCGCACATTCCGGTGGCGACTGGGGACACGCGCTCGAAGCCTGCTGTGGGTACTTCGAGCTGCGCGCTCAGCGCTCGCCCGCGATCGAACCGAGTTGGCTCGGCGCGCCGATCGCGGAACTCTCACGCAGGACGAGGGCCATCCCAGCGAGCGCAGCGTCGAGTGCCCGCCTGCGTTTCGTGCACCCCTTCGAGGTGAGCCTCACCGGCACCTCCTCGGGGAATGGCGACTTCGTGCTGACCGCCATACACCCGATCCTTCCGCCCCCCTCGCAGCGAGTCTCCAAGTCGCTCGTGACGCTCTTTCTCGCCCATATCTACCGACCCCTGATCGGGGCGCGACGCCTGCGCGTCACTGAGGAGCGACTCCAGGTCGACTACGGGGACGGCTTTCGCCTCGCCTGGTCGTTCCGACGCGGAGGGGCGATCACCCTGGTGCCCCATTCGGGCGAAGCCCTTTCGGCGGAGTAGTGGCCACCTCCAATCTCATCGCGCCCTCGCAGGGCCTCGACTCCGACTCCGACTCCGCGAGTCTCCGCGAGGGGATTCGACCGCGCCGCTTTCAAGCGTTCTGTGTGGGTCTCCCCAAAACGGGGACGACGTCCCTCAAGACGATCTTCGACGGCTACCGGAGTTCGAAACTCCAGGGCAGCGGCATGAAGCAGTTGATCTGCGACGTCCGCGAGCACCGGCGGCCTCGAAGCGACCTCACTGCCTTCGTCCTCGCGAGGGACGCGGAGCGATGCCTGGAGATGGACGCGACGAGCAGCAACTGGGCGGTAGTTGACGACCTCCGAGACCACTTCCCTGCCGCACGCTTCGTGCTGACCATCCGAGACTGCTACTCATGGTGCGACTCCCTGCTGAACGTGCTCGTCGGGCGCGACACGGGCACCGAGTTCTTCAGCGACAGCGCGCTCTTTCGTCGCTTCTTCGGCTGCGACCTGGAGCTATTCGGAAGCCCTGAGAGCGTCCTGGCCCATCGCGAGACCATCTTCGACGCGCTCCTGGCGTTTTGGACGCAGCAGTCCGTGACCGCCGTCGCGTGCCCGCCCGCGCGGACCCTCGTCGTTCGAACGGGCGACATTTCTTCGCACCTGGGCCAGATCGCGGAGTTCGTCGGCGTGCCACTCGAGACGTTGGTCGTCGAGCAGGCCCACAGCCGGAAGACGGTCGAGAAGTTCGACCTCCTGCGACAGCTAGACCGCGAGTTCCTCGAGAACGCCTTCGCGAAGGCTGCCAGTTCGGAGTTGATGAGGGAGTACTTCCCCTCCACCTCACTCGAGACCTTCTTGAACGCGCCAGAGCAGGAGCCCCGGGCGCTTCGACCGAGGAACTCCCACGCGCGGGGTGGCCCGGCCGATTCCGGCCCTGTCCCAAGGCAGCTCGATCCGACCGCGTATTGGACCGAGCGTATCGAGGCCGCCACCGCGGCCAAGAGGACCGATCTCGTGGAGCGCTTCCGCGAAGAGATGGCCGCGCTCGGACTCGCGCCGCCGGCGCCTCGCGTCGTGACGGACGCGCCACCCGGCGGACGCCGGGGTGAGCCTCGAACGGCTCCGGAGCCGGACGAGCCGCCAAGCGCGCCCGAGCTCCTCCAAGCCATGGCCATCGTCCGCGCCCTCGCCGCGCGGGAATTGCCTGCAAAGTTTGGCCATCGCCTCGAGGCACACTCGCTGCGAGCCACTGGTGGTGAGCCTCGGGGGCTCTTGACGTTCGTGCGTGAGGGCAGGTCACTGGTCCTCGAGGTGGCCCTTCGTCGGGGCTCCGCGGGCCACTGGCTCGCCTCCGAACGCTTCGCGATCTCTTACCGTCCCGACGCCCCTGCCACCGTGTTGGCCGATCTGGACCTCGCCACGCGGTTGCTGGCGACGTTCGAGCGCCACGTGAAGCACTTCGACCGCGGGGGCTGAGCTCGCGACGGCGCGCTCACTCGTGCGCCGAGATCTGCCGCGCCACGGCCTCGAGCACCGCGCTTCGCTCGGCCTCTGTGAGCGCTGCGCTCGCAGGCATCGGCCTCGTGTAGAAGAGGTCACGCGTGCGCGTCGAGCGCGGCGCCGCGTGAGGCTCGACGCCCCTCGGGGCCACGATGACGCGGAACGACACTCCATGCTTCGCGACGGTGAGCTGGATTCGGCCGCTCGAGTCCGCTTCGAGCGCCTCGACAGACCAGCCCGCGACCTGCGCTCCACGCGCGAGTCCAGCGCCGAACGGCAGCTGCTCGACTCGGTGCATTCCCGGCGTCCCGTGGTGATCGCCGCGCTGTCCGCGCTCCGGACCCGGGACCAGCGCCAGCGTCAACGCCAACGCTGCCGCTGCAGCCGGTACGGCGGGCCCGTCGAACAGACGCTTCATCCGGGCCACCTTATCACGCGGGACGGTGCGCTCAGGAGTTCGCGCTGGGCTAGTTATTCGGACGACCACCGCGCCCAGCGGCTAGACTCGGCCCATGGCGCGGCTCGAGGCATGGATCGACTGGGCCCTCGGCGCGTCCGCTGTCGCGTGGTTCCTCGGCGCCCTGAGCGCCGCGCAGGCGCTCGCCGTCGCGCTCGACCCAGGGTGGATGCACGACGAAGGCTTACTCACCTACGGCTACGCCCGGGGAATGGCGCAGGCCCCGCTCGCGTTCG
>CAIUAC010001019.1 GCA_903896985.1 uncultured Sandaracinus sp. | reverse complement strand
GTGATCCCGATGACGACCGCGCCCTTCGACGCTTGGCCGAGCCCGCGCGTCGTGCGCCTCGGCCTCGCGGGCGGGCACGCCAAGCCCTCGACGGGCTACGCGTTCCTCGCGGTGCAGCGCTTCGTCGGCGCGTTCGCGCCGCGCGTCGTGGCGGCGCTGCGAGCGGACACTCCCGCCGAGCCGCCGCCCGTGCGGAGCCCGCGCACGACAGCGCTCGACACCGTGTTCTTGTCGTACCTGCGCCACTATCCGGAGCACGCCCCGAGCACGTTCTTCCGCCTGTTCGACCGCGTGCCGCCGGCGGTGCTCCTGCGCTTTCTCTCGGACACGGGCACGGTCGCCGACGACCTGCGCGTGATGCGCTCCTGCGAGGTCGCGCGCCTCAGCGTCGAGGCCGCGCGAATGACGCTCCTGCTGGGCCGCCGGTAGACGCGCAGCCTCGCGCTCCGCCCTCCGGCGAGCGCGGCACCTCCGCCGCACCCCGAGCGCCGCGCGCAAGAAGTCGCGCGCGCCGTCGTTACGCGCGGCGCTCTGCGTCGTTCCTATGGCGGAGGAGCGCCCCCGCGCGCCCCTCGACCCTGACTTCTAGCGACCGCGAGAACCCCTGTGTCCATGCTCGCCATCGACGATCCAACCCGCCCCCTCAGCCCCGACTTGCTCACGAGCCCCGGCGGCTTCGCTTGGTGGTACGCAGACTTGCGAGATGAGCACGGCTCGGGGCTCGTCCTGATCTGGTCGTTCGGGCTGCCCTTTCTGCCGGGCTACGCGGCCGCCGAGCGCGCGGGACACCCCGAGCTCCCAGGCGCGCGCCCGAGCCTGAACGTCGCCGTCTACGAGCGGAACGCGCTCGTCTTCTATCAGCTCAGCGAGCACGCCCCCGCCGAGTGTCGCTGGGACCCCGCCGCCTCGCGCTGGACGTTCGGGCGCTCGCACTTCGTCACGGAGGACCTCCCCGACGGGCGGCGCGCGCTCCGCGTCACGCTCGACTGCGACGTGCCCGCCTCGCCTGAACGCCTGACGGGCACGCTCGAGATCATCGGCACCGCCGCGCGCGCGCTCCGCTCACGGGTAGCGCCCGTTCCCGTTGGCGGCGCTCGGCACCTGTGGACTCCGCTGATCGTGCCCGCGCTCGGTCACGCCAAGCTGAGCGTCGGCCCGCGCCCGCTGCTCGATCTTTCGGGCACCGCCTATCACGACCGCAACGGCGGCTCGGTCGCGCTGCACCGCCTCGGGATGCGGCACTGGCTCTGGGGACGCGTCGCCCTCCCGGGCGAGGAGCGCGTCTACTTCGTCTGCTATCCGCGCGAGCGCACGAGAGCGCCGCTGGTCGTCGCGCTCGCCTTCCACGAGGACGGCCGAATCGACGAGATCGTCGGCGCCAAGGCCACGCGGAGCGGACTCCGCCTCGCGCGCTTCGGCATGCACTGGTGGGCCAACCTCACCCTCGCGCGCCCCGACGGGACTCCGTGGCTGGAGGTCCGCAGCGCGCCCCCCACGGACGACGGACCCTTCTATCTGCGGACGCCGCTCGGCGCGCGCACGCCCGAGGGGCTGCACGGTCAGGGCATCGGGGAGCTCTGCCGCCCGGACCGCGTCGACCGCCCGCTCGAGCGCCCGTTCGTGCGAATGCGCGTGCACCAGACCGCCGGCGCGAATTCCCCCTTCTTGCCGCTCTTCACGGGGCGCCGCGAGGGCCGCGTCACGCGCCTCCTCTCGCAGCTCGGCCCCTCCGCGCGAGCGAGCCGATGAGCGCGCGAGTCCCCGCAGAGGCGTTGATCGTCGGCGCAGGGCTGGGCGGGCTGTCCGCGGCGGTGTGCCTCGCCGCGCGCGGCGTGCGCGTCCACGTGCTCGAGGCGAGCGCGCGCGTCGGCGGCAAGGCGGGCGTCGAGGTCGTCGATGGCGTCGAGTTCGACACGGGCCCGAGCGTGCTCACCATGCCCGAGGCGATCGACGAGGTGTTCCGCCGCGCCGGCACCTCGCTGCGCGCGGAGCTCGTGCTGCGCGAGGAGAACCCAGCGTTTCGCTATCTCTATCCAGACGGCACCGCGCTCGACGTCTTCACGCGCCCCGAGGAGACCCTCGTCTCGGTGGAGCGCGCGCTCGGCGTCACGGCGCGCCGCGAGCTCGCGGGCTTTCTCGAGTACGCGCGGCAGATCTGGGACTCGGCGGCGCCGCACTTCGTCTTCGGTGAGGCGCCGAGCTTCGGCGGGATGCTCCGCCTCGGT
>CAIUAC010001018.1 GCA_903896985.1 uncultured Sandaracinus sp. | reverse complement strand
CTCCCTCGCGCTCCTCCTCACGCTCGTCACCGCGCTCCTCGGCTGCGGCGATGACGACGCCTCGTCGCCGTCCGACGCCGGCCTCCGCGACGCGGGTCATCTCGACGCGGGCGAGCGCGACGCCGCCGCGCCCGACGCGTCCGGCGGCACCCCGCTCGACGCGCTGCTCGCCCGCCTGCGCGCGCCGACGGCGACCGACGTCGACCTCGACGCCGCGCTCGCGGAGGTCGCGCGCGCGGACGGCTGGCCCCTCGGCGACGCGACGCGCCTCGTCTTTCTCACGCGCTGGGACGGCGTGACGGGCGACGTCTCGCTCGTCTCCGACCTCGACGCGTGGAGCGAGACCGCCCGCCCCGCGGCCCGCCTCGCGAGCGGCGTGCACTACCTCGTCGTCATCGAGCGCGCGGCGCTCACCGTGCCCATCGCGGGCGCGAAGTACAAGTGGTTCACCGCGCCCGCCGTCTACCGCGCGCCGCCCGAGGCCACCGCCTACGGCTACGACACGAACGGCGAGCACGGCTACGTCGCGCCGCCGACCGACGTCGCCTGGTACGAGCGCTTCCCGGCGTTCGCCTCGGCGCACCTCACCGAGTCGCGCACCCTCCGCGCGCGCCTCCCCGCGGGCTTCGTCCCCGGCAGCGCGACGGCCGCCGCGGCGCGCACGGTGCTCTTCCACGACGGCCAGAACGTCTTCGCGCCCGACGCCGCGTTCGGCGGCTGGCGCGCGGGCGACGCGCTCGCTGACCCGGCCTACGCCGACGTCGTCGCGCTCGCCGTCGACAACGCCTCGGACCGCTTCGACGCGTACACGCACGTCCCCGACAACATCGGCACGGGCGGCGCCGTCGGCGGGCACGCCGAGGACTACCTCGCCATGCTCGACGACGAGGCGCTGCCCTTCTTCCGCGCGCGCTACGGGGTGCGCGCCCTCGGCGACGACCTCGCGCTCGCAGGCTCGTCCCTCGGCGGCCTCGTCTCGCTCTACGCCGCGATGACGAGCGACACCCGCCAAGGCTGCGTGATGGCGCTATCGCCCACCGTCGGCTGGGGCTCGATCGACGCCGCAGCGGTCGACGGTCGCACGCTGATCGACCTCTGGCCCGCGCGCGGGCACGGCGCGACCAGCGTCTACCTCGACTCGGGCGGCAGCGCGGGGAGCGGCTGCGTCGACTCCGACGGCGACGGCATCCAAGACGACACGCTCGACTCCGCCGACAACTACTGCGAGACGGCGCAACTGCGCGACCTGCTCGACGCGAGCGGCTACGACTTCGGCGTCGACCTCAGCCATTGGCACGAGCCCGGCGCGACGCACGACGAGGCTGCCTGGGCCGCGCGCCTCCCGCGCGCCCTCGCGGCGTGCGCGTCGATGGGCTGGGTTCCGGGCGCCTGACGCCTGCTCAGTCCGAGGCACCGCGCGCCCCCGGCGGGCAACGAGACCTGGCGCAAACAGCATTGCCTCGGGGTGCACCGAACCTTGCTCGCGGATCGCGCGTAACCCACCTTCCGCGCTCGAGGCTCCATGGCGAACGAGAACGACGACACGACGCCGACCGCAGCAGCCCCCGCGCGCTCGGTCGCGAACCGCACGCGGCCGTCCGCGAGGCGCGCGGCGACGCAAACCGCCGTGCGCCCCACGCCGAAGGCGAGCCTGAGCCTGCTCCTCGAGCGGCTCGCGCCATGGAAGAACCTGCTCCTGATCGGCTGCGTCGGAGTGCCCATCGTCGTCGGCTCGCGCATCGACGCCGTGCGTCCGACGGAAGCCGTCGTCCTCGCGCTCGGGCTGCCGGTCGTCGTCATCGCGCTGGCGCTCAACGCGCTCCGAGAAGCGCGACACACCGGCTTGCTCGTCGCGTTCGCGGTCGTCGGGCTCGCCGCGGTCGTCATCGGTGAAGCCGAGGTCGCAGAGTCGTTCTTCCCAGGCGACGCGTTCGGCATGGCGGACCTCTCGCCGCGCTCGACCGACCACCAGATCAGCGTGCCGGCCGACGTGCGCGACTTCCGCGTCGAGGTCGACGGCACGGCGCTCCACACGCTGCACAGCGAGGCGCGCGGGCGCTACGAGATCGAGCTTCGCCGCGGCGGCGAGCGCCAGGCGGTGAGCGGCGAGCTCTCGCGCGAGCTGCGGACCTCGCGCCCCATGATGCGGCGCGGCGCACCGACCCGGAGCCTGCTGCTGCACGACGCCGACATCCGCGACGTGCAGCTCGGCGGCGTAGGGCCCGTCACGGCACACCTCGTCAGCGCCGAGGGCGCGGTCGAGAGCGGCGTCCGCGTGCAGCTCCGCAAGGCCTCGAGCGCCGACAAGCTGCTCCTCTACGCGCTCGGCTGTCTCGCCGTGCTCGCGCTCGGGCTCGAGCTCGCCGCGGCGCGCCTGCAGAATCGCACCAACCTCGCCGCTGCCGTCGCGGTGCTCGGCGTGTTCGCCTACGACATCGCGCATCGCTTCAACCCGAGCGATCCGCTCGGCACGGTCATGGGCGGCGCGATCTTCGCGCTGATGACCGGCGGGCTCGGCGGGTGGGTCCTCGGCATGGTCGGCGCGTCCTTCTTCAAGCGCCCCGCCGCCGTCGAGAAGACGCCCGCCTAGGTGCGTGTCGGGCAAATAGTCGCGCCGGGGATCGACATCTGGATCGCGGGCCGTATTTGATGGCGCATGGCGAAGGGCTACCTGCCGTACGACATCGATCAGCGACTGCTTCTG
>CAIUAC010001017.1 GCA_903896985.1 uncultured Sandaracinus sp. | reverse complement strand
GCGCACGACGTTCGGCCGCTCCCGGCGTCCGCAATGCAGGAGCTCAGCCGCGAGCCTCGCTACGTGGAGGCGAAGGCCGGCTGCGAGTGCCCGTACTGCGCCGAGGTACTCCGCCTGCAAGGGGACGGAGTTCGCGTCGACGCTCGGACCGGCTACCAGGTCGGTCCCCACCACGAGAATTGAGCCGAGGCAGCTCGCGCGAGCGCGGGCGTCGCCCTACCCCGGCGCGTCGAAGATCAGATTCTTGCGCGCCCACTGTCAGCTGTCAGCCGATGCGGCGTCTAACACACACGAAGCGAGCCCCGGTCAGTTCGGCCGCCTCGCTGCGCTCCTGCGTGAGGGGCCACTCCGCATCTCCGCGCGAGGGCGCACATCCAGCACGAACCTCCGCGGAACGCACCGCTGCCGCACGCAGTTGCTCAGCCGCTCTCTGCCTCCACACCAATCACCAGAGTCCACCGCACTCGCACTCAGGAGCACGATCACCATGGGCATCAAGACGCTTGGGGGGAAGCAGTACTGGACCGACCGGCTAGTCGTCAGCGGCTACCGTGTGCAAGAGCACGTCCGATTCGGGCGCGTCCGGGTGTTGGGTCCTGATGACCGACGGCTGCACACGGGCACTTCCCGCCACGAGGCGCGCGCGGTCTTCGAGGCGGAGGTCCCGCGTCCTCAGTGCGCCCGTCGCCACTTGGTGGTGCTGCTGCACGGCTACGGCGGCTCGGCGACATCGATGAACGCGCTACGCGACGCTGCGCGGGCAGGCGGGTTCGCAGCGGAGGCGCTCAACTATCCGTCGTACTTCCGCAACGTCGAAGAGGTCGTCAGCAGCGTCGCCGCCGCGGTGGTCGACTCCGCCACTTACCGCGGCGATATTTCGACGGTGTCATTGGTTGGATTCAGCATGGGCGGCCTGGTGGCCCGCTCGGTGGTCACGCGTCTCGCGCAGCTCCGCAATGCCCCACGCATCGGCCGTATCGCGACTATCGGCACGCCCCACCGAGGCTCCCCGATCGCGGCCCTCGCTGGCTGGCTGACGCCGATTGGCGGCCCGAACATCGTGGAGTTGCAGGAGGCCAACCGGCGCGAACTCTCGGCGCCCAACGTACGGTTCGGCGTCGTCGGTGGGAGCGGCCACACCAACGGCTGGACTCTGCTCGGTGCGGTCGGGGACGGGGACGGCGTCGTCGAACTCTCGTCCTCGGTGATCCCCGGCGCGGAGGACAAGCTCGTCGCCCGGCGGGTGAAACACGCCAAGCTACCCGCCGACCCAACCGTCGTCGCGGGCGTCGTCCGATACCTCGACACCGGGCGCTTCGGAGCGCCGCAATGAGCGGTGTGCTGCGCGGCAGTGGGCCTCGCGCCGACCAGGCCTCAGTGACTCTCGCTGCGCCCCCACCGCGCGTGATCATCTATGCGGCCGAGCTGGAGCGCATCGGCAGACACGTCGCGGATCGACGGACCATCGAGACCGGCGGCGAGCTCTTCGGGCTCGTCACTCCGTCCGGCTCGCTCGTCATTCACCTCGCCAGCGGCCCGGGGCCGTCGGCGCGACATGAGCGCCTCTCGTTCCACCAGGATCGAGCCTTCATGCTGCGACTCTTTGCGCAAGCGAACGAGCGGCATGTGCTGCAGCACTTGGGCTCGTGGCACTCGCACCACGGCCTCGCCCTCGCCGAACCCTCCGGCGGCGACGACGGCACGATGGCATTGGCGCTCGAGGCGTCAGGCTTCAGTTCCTTTCTCCTCGTGATCGCCAATCTGGTAGACGACGCCGGGCGCCCCCATCACGCCGGGCGCCCCGAGGCGCGCGCCTTTCTGTATCGGACCGAGGCTCCCAGGCGACCGCTCCCGTGCGAGTGGCGCATCCTGCCTGGGGCAAGCCCGTTCCGCGCCTTCGACAAGGGGCTCGCGTCCACGGATACCGCGCCGAGCACGGCCAGCATGCCGACTCGCGCGGTGCCCCTCGCGCAGGACGTCGACCACGCCCGAGCTGACCCAACGGCGAGCGCCGCAGCGGTCCCGGGCCTCGCTCACGCGCTTCGCGATGCTGCCTGGGTCCTGACGGAGGCGGGGACGGCCATCGTCGATGCGATCGTGACGGCCTTTGGCGGCTCCATTCGGCCAACACCCGAGGGCGAGTTGGCCGTCTCCCTCGGAACCGAAGCGACCCTCACGCTCGGCCCCGAACAGGACGGGCGGGTCCGCGCTTCCCTGCTCATCACGCACGGAGAGGCGGTCACTTCCCACGATCTGAGCGGGCCCGCGGAGGCGCTGCTCCACGAGCTTCAGCGCGTTCTGCCGATTCAAACAGATTCTTCAGCACCTGAGTGTCAGACACCGACCCTCCCGCGCGTCGTACTCACAGACGCCGACGCTGCCGCCGAAATCGCGGTGGCCGACACCTCTCCAGCGGCCGACTCGAAGGACCTCCCATGACCATCTCTCAACAACGCGCTGCGACTGAGAATGCGCTCCTCGAACAGTACTTCGGCAAGGTGTATTGGTTCGGCGATCACACGACTGTCTGCGCGGAAGTCGGGCTCGTGACGAACTCCGGCACCCAGTATGCGGTTCGCCTCATGCTCCCTGACGAGTACCCAGACCGCCTCCCCGAGGCGCTGATCACGCACCCGCGCGGGCTCACGAACTACCGCGGAAGGGATCTCGCGGACATCGGCTCCAGCCCGGAGATGCACCTCCTACCCAGCCGCGGCCCGTACGCCTCGATCTGCCACTACCACCCTGCGCGCTGGGCCGCCGACATGACGCTCTACAAGGTCGTGATGAAGGCCCGGATCTGGCTCGAAGCCTACGAAATGCACGCTCGCACAGGCAAACCGCTCGACTCCTATCTCAAACACATGACGGGGACCCCATGAACGACGCACGCGCTCTCGAGAATCACATGCAACGGATGGCGAGCGGCGACGCGCCGGCCTCGAAGGTAATGGCCTTCGATCCGACCACGGGCGAGCTCATGCTCGTGCCTAGCGCCAGCTCGAGCCGCGGGCGCGGGGCCCCCCCGCCGCACCCCGACGCGGTCATCGTGGACGCGATCGCTGAGGTGGGGTTCTTCGCCGCGCGCGAGTGACCGCTCGGCGTACGGCGAATCCGTTCATCGAAGCCCTAACACCGACTTACACGTCCGCTTGAACTGACCACGAACTCTGGAGCAACACTGTGCCTACTCTCCCCACGCTCGTCGTACACGACTCTCAGATCGCCCGAATGTCTCTGGGCAAGCAGACGTCCGCGTGCTTCGCCTCGGACGGGGCGCAGGTCCTGCACCTCCACCTCGGAGGGCTCCTTGGCCGTCCGGCCGGCGTCCCGCTCATTGCACACGTCGCGGTGCTCGACGCGGCCGATGCCGCTCGCGCAGCGGCCGGGATGTCCGACGCTGCCGCTTGGCCCGAGGCCGGCGGGCCGCTCGTCGCCGTAGTGATCGGAGTTGCCCACGACGGTCAGCGCTCGCTGGAGGCGTGGCTCCGACTCGAAGGTTCGATTCAGCGCTGTGAGGTCCTGCGAGTGTCGGACGGAGACGGCCTGTTCGCGAGGACGCGCGGACTCCTCGAGACCAGCGCGCTCGCGGGGCGGACCGTCGGCATCATCGGAGTAGGCAGCGGAGGAGCCGCCATCGCGGTCGAGCTCGCGAAGGCCGGGGTTGGGCGATTTGTGCTCATCGACCCTGATCGACTCGAGCCGGCCAACCTCTCGCGTCACGTCTGCGGCCTCTCGGACCTGGGCCGCGCGAAGGTGTTCGCCGTCCGCGACCTCCTGCTGGACCGAAACCCCAACATCGCGGTCGACGCCCTGCAGCTCGACGTGCTTCACAGCCCAGACCGTGCCCGCGAGGCGCTCACCGGCGCCGATCTCATCATCGGAGCCACGGACGACAATCGCAGTCGCGGCTGGGTCAACCGCCTCGCTCTCTGGACCAAGCAGACTGCCATCTTCGGCCGTGCGCTCACGCGCGCTGCGGCCGGTGACGTGCTCCGCGTACGACCACACGCTGGACCGTGCCTCGCGTGTGTTTTCAGCGCCGGCATGGACCGTGAGGAGGAGGTGACCTCGGCGCGGGGCGCTGCGAACGGGCCGGGCTACGTCACCGAGGGCGACCGGGCGGCGCTCATCCAGCCAGGGCTGGCCTCGGACATCGCGCCGATCTCCAACATGATGGTGCGGCTCGCCTTGGTGGAGCTCTCACGCGGTACGGCGGTGAGCCTCGCCTCGCTCGATGAGGACCTCGTCGCCGACTTGTACATCTGGGCAAATCGCCGCGAGCGCGCGTATGAGGCGTGGGCCCCGATGGGCTACGGCTCGAGGACGCCGAGTGTCCTTCGCTGGTACGGCGCGCGCGCCGAGCGGGTCGCTGAGTGCCCCGAGTGCGACCCTCGCCAAGGCGCGCCCGTCACGTTTGCCGCGGCTGCGCCGCGCTGGGGCTGATTCGCGCTTCGCTCGGCGGTCTCTCGTTGGCGCACGGAGCACAGGCACGCGCGCTCGACCCGAGAAGGACAATCTCCGCCGTCAAGCCGCGGCACCGCTTCGACCGGCTCGTCGTGAGCGAGGCGGTGCGAGAGGATATCCTCGCGGCCGTCGCCGTCCTCGCCCCGACTCAGCAGGTGTTCGCCGAGTGGGGCCTCGAGGAGATCGAGCCCTTCCCCCGCACTGCGCTCAACTTCCACGGCCCGGCGGGAGTCGGCAAGACGCTCGCGGCGCACGCCGTCGCGGACTACCTCGGCAAACGGATTCTCCTGACCAGCTATGCTGACGTCGAGCGCAAGTATGTCGGCGACGGCCCCACGACGTCGCCGCCATCCTCGCCGCGGCTGAGCGTGACGACGCGGTGCTGTTCATCGACGAGGCGGACTCGCTCCTCGGCAAGCGCATCACCAACGTGAGCCAGGGCTCTGATCAGGCGATCAACAGCATGCGCGGCCAGCTGCTGATCGCGCTCGAGCAGTTCAAGGGCGTCGTGATCTTCGCCGCCAACCTCGTGACCTCGCCGACCTCGTGCGCGCCGCCTCCAAGGCGCGCGACTTCGTCAACGCCGCGTCCGAGCTCGCGGTCGCGCTGCGCCCGCTCTGGGACCTGCTCCCCGCGCGCCCGGTCGCCACCGAGGAGCTGTCCCGCGCGACGGTCATCTCCTGGCTCGCGGAGCAGGCGACGCGCGGTGGTGAGAAGGGCGCCGTGATGCGCCGTC
>CAIUAC010001016.1 GCA_903896985.1 uncultured Sandaracinus sp. | reverse complement strand
GAGGAGCTCGCCCCGCAGCGCGCGCCGCTCGCTGCCGCCGTCGACCGCACGGTCTTCGAGCTGCGGGAGGGCCTCGCGCTGATGGACGCGCGCCTCCGCGCCAACTTCTCGCCGGCCTTCATCGAGAGCCTCTATCCGGAGCTGACGAAGGGCGGCAAGGCCGTGGCGGGCGAGGCCGACGCGCACGACGACGGCACCGACGCGCCGACGCCGGGCGCGGCGTAGGCGGCGCCCCGTCCGTCAGCGCTGACGACGCGGTGCGCGGGTCCGCGCGCCTCGGGCGTCAGCGCTGACGGCTGCCTCGCGGGGAGCCGTCGGAGCGCCCGTCAGCGGCGGGGGACGCGGTGGCGAGCCCCGCCGAGCGCCTGGCCAGCGCTGACGGACGCGTCGGTGGGAGTCGCCGAGGGAGCCGCCAGGCGTGACGGACGGCGCGGCGAGAGGCGCGGAGCCGGGCGTCAGGCGTGACGGGTGCGGGTCGAGTGCGGCGGGCGGGGCGGCGCGACCCGCTCGTGTTTCGTTGGCGCCCATCGCCCTGCGCCGCGCAGCCGTGCCTGCGAACCCCTGCTATCCTCGACCCTATGCTGAACGTGCGGGGTCGAGTGCGCGGCGGTCGCTTGCTCGTCGATGAGCCGACCGACCTGCCGGAGGGCTCAGAGGTCGAGCTCGTCGCTGCGGACGACGTCGAGGCGGATCTCGAGGCGTGGTCCCCCGAGCTCGACGCGGAGCTGGCTCGTCGATACGCCGCCGCGCGCGACGGCGAGGTCGTGTCGGCCGAGGACTTCCTCGAGAAGTTGCGCGCGCGTCGGGCGCCTTGAAGGTCGTCGTCTCGGCGGCGGCCGAGCACGACGCGGACGCGGAGAACGCGTGGTGGCGCGAGAACCGCCCCGACGCGCCCGACCGATTCGGTGAGTACGTGTATTGAGCCCGCTCCCCTAACATCGCCTCCCAAAGCGAAGGTCGGGCGACGAGCGCAGGAGGATGGGCGCTCGCCGCAGCGGATTGTTTGCCGGGTGTTTCGAGCAACGTCTCACGCCGCGCCGCGAGGAGACGGGCCCCGTCCGACGAGCACGGCGTCCGACCGGCGCGGTCAGGCAGGGCGGCGCGGGCACGCCCCAACTCCCACACTACCGGTCGAAATACTCCCGTCGATCGTAGTTTGAATACTCGTCGACGATGGACTCGAAGTTCACGGCGAAGCGCAGACACAGCACCACGAGCAGCGTTATCGCGACTGCCACGAAGCCGCGCGCGAGGCTGCGGAAGGGGGTGATTCGCGGCCAGGCCTGCGCGAGGGCGAAGGGCACCAGCGAGACGGCGCAAAAGGCGGTCACCCAGCGGCGCATCACGGGCCACGCCTCGGGCTGCATCGACCACTCCACGGGGAGCGTGAAGTTGAGGGCGTACATCACCGGCAACACGATCAGCAGCGTGCCGCGCAAGAGGTCAGGGCGGTCCCAGAGGTCGGCGAGGAAGCGGCCGGCGCCGAGGCAGAGGAGCGGATAGAGCGGCAGGTTGTACCAGCCGAAGGTCCAGTTGCCGCTCGAGATGCCCATCCCGAGCATGTAGACGACGAGCGGCACCGCGAGCGTCGGGCGCGCGATCGAGCGCGACGGATGCAGCATCGCGCCGAGGAAGCCGAGCCAGAGAAAGAGCAGCCAGCCGCGCCCGATCAGGCTGTGGTTGATCAGCGGGTCGTCGAAGAAGCGCGGGAAGAGGTTCCAGTGCATCGGGCGGCCCGTCGCCTGCTTCGCGGTCGTCCAGACGAAGGCGGTCCAGTCCATCGCGCCGTAGAGCGGCAGGAGGAGCGCGACGCCGCAGGCGACGCCGATGAAGACGAGCAGCTCACGCCGCCGCGCGTGCGGCGCGATGACGACGGCGAGCGCGGGGATCAGCGCGGCGCCCGTGACCTTCGCGAGCGGCGCGAGGCCGATGGCGACGGCGGCGAGCACGAGGTCGCGGCGCTTGTGCCCGTCTTGCTGCCAGCGGAGCGCGAGCCACACCGACAGCAACATCAGCGGGACGAGCGCCTCCTCCTCTTTGATGACGCGCGACTGCACGACGATCATCGGGAGTACGGCCCAGAGGAGCGCGCCGAGGTACGTCGCGGGGCCCTTGCCGAAGAGCCTCCGCCCGATCAGCACGAGCAGCACGATGACGAGCGCGGAGAGCCCTATCGGCACGAGGCGCGTGTGCGAGAGGCGCGCCCAGGTGTACTCCCTCGCGCCGCCGAGGTGCGCCGCCGCGCCGACGAGCAGGTGCATCAGCGGCGGGTGCTCGAAGTACGGCGTGATGATGTGCCAGGGCTGGCCGAAGTAGCGCAGCTCCTCGATGTGCACGAGGTCGCCGTACTCCTGCGGCCAGATGCTCCAGCCGCGCGTCGTGCCGTCCTCGAGGAGCTGCCAGCCGTTCCACGTCGCGAAGAGCTCGTCGCCGTTGTCACGCAGGTCCGGCACGACGTCGTAGTCCCAGAGCCGCGCGAAGAGCCCGAGCGCCACGATGAGCGAGGCGAGCAGCGTCAGGCGCGCGCGGAGCGTGCCGCGCGACGGGAGCAGCTCACCGGGGCGGAGCGCGCGGTAGGTGAGCACGGCGGCGCCGAGCGCGACGAGCGAGGCGAGCAGCCAGACGTAGAGGCGCAGCGGATCGCCCGCGCCGAGGGGCGTCAGCGCGCTCGCGGGGATGGGCGTCGGCTCGTCGAAGCGGGCGTACCAGCGCAGCTCGAGCGACGCGGCGCGCTCGAGCGAGCCCGTCCAGTGGACGCTCAG
>CAIUAC010001015.1 GCA_903896985.1 uncultured Sandaracinus sp. | reverse complement strand
GCGCGCGCCGACCTGCCCGCTGCGCCCGTGGCGGTCCTCGAGCTCGGGGCGCGCGGCGCGCGCCGCCTCGGCGAGGCGCAGCGCGGTGCCGCTCGGCGCGTCGACCTTGGCGCGGTGGTGGGTCTCGACGATCTCGACGTCGAACCCGGGGCCGAGCCGCCGCACCGCCTCGCGCACCAGCCCCGCGAGCACCTCGACGCCGAGGCTCATGTTCGCGGCCCAGAGCACGGGCACCTGACGGGCTGCCTCGTCGAGCGCGGCGCGCGCGGCGGCGTCGAGCCCCGTCGTGCCGCTCACCAGGGCGACCCGAGCGCGCGAGGCTGCGCGCGCGAGCGCCGCGGTCGCGAGCGGGGACGAGAAATCGATGACGACGTCGGCGCCGAGCAGCGCGCCGGCCACGTCGGCCTGCACCGCGACGCCGATGGGCCCCACGCCCGCGAGCTCGCCCGCGTCGCGCCCGAGCAGCACCGAGCCCGGCGCGTCGAGCGCCGCCGCGAGGCGTAAGCGCTCGTCGACCGCCAAGAGCGACACGACCGCGCGCCCCATGCGCCCGCCCGCCCCGTGGAGGAGCACCCGCGCGCCGGCTTCGTTGGCGGCCGTCGTCACGACGCGGTGACCCTCGGGCCGGACGTGCCAGGCGTCGTGGGCGCGAAGCCAGCGGCGTCGAGCGCGTCCATCGTGAGCTTCTGCGAAGCGGCGGCGGGCCACACCAGCGGCAGCCGCACCTCCGGCGCGAGGCGCCCCCAGCGCGCGAGCGCGGCCTTCACGGGGCCCGGGTTCGACTCCACGAACATCGACTCGTGGACCGGCACGAGGCGCAGGTGCAGCTTGCGCGCGCCCGCGACGTCGCCCGCGTTCCACAGGCGAATCACCTCGCTCACCTCGCGCGGCAGCACGTTCGAGGTGACGCTGATCACGCCCTGCCCGCCCACCGACAAGATCGGCAGCGTGAGCCCGTCGTCGCCCGACAGGATCGTGAAGCGCTCGCCGAAGCGCGCGAGCAGCGCCTGGCTGCGCACGACGTTGCCCGTCGCCTCCTTCACGGCGACGATCTCCGGCACCTCGGCGAGCTGCGCCATCGCGTCGAGCCCGAGGTCGACGCCGGTGCGCCCGGGGATGTTGTAGAGGATCGTCGGCATCGACACCGCGCTGAGCACCGCGCGGTAGTGCGCGACCAGCCCGGCCTGCGACGGCTTGTTGTAGTAGGGGACGACGATCAGCACGCCGTCGGCCTTCGCGTCGCGCGCGAGGCGCACGAGGTCGATGGAGTGCGCCGTCGAGACGCTCCCGGCGCCCGCGACGACGGGCACCCGACCGCGCGCCTGCTCGACGACGCTGCGCACCACGAGCGCGTGCTCGGCGGTGCTCAGCGTGACGCTCTCGCCCGTCGTGCCGCACGGGACGAGCCCGTCGATGCCGCCCGCGATCTGCGCCTCGACGAGCGCGCGCAGGGCCTCGACGTCGACCTGACCATCGCGGAACGGAGTGACGAGCGCGGTGAGCGCTCCTGCGAACGTGGGCGTCGTCATGCGAGGTCCTTTGCGCACCGCGCCGGGTCGAGGCGCGGCAGAAGATTGTCACGGCTCTCGACCATGGAGAAAGCGGAAAGGCTCGCGCGCACCGCGTCCATTCCCGCGTCGAGCAGCCCGGCGAGCTCGCGAAAGCGACCGAGGTGCGCCTCGAGCCGCGCGCGGGCGTAGTGCGGGGCGGTGCCGGTGTGCACGAGGAACGGCCAGTCGCTCGACTGCGAGAGCAGCGCCTCTCGGCACGCCTGCCGCAGCACGCGCTGCGCGAGCGGCGAGGTCGAGCCGAGGTGCCGCCCGACGAGCCGCGGCAGCTCGCGCGCGGCGGCGTGCACCGCGGGCCAGAGCGCCGCCGTGTGCTCGCCGAGCCAGACGCGGCTGTGCCCTTCCTCGCTCCAGGAAGACGGCGCGGGCTCCACGACGGCGAGCTCGGGGCAGCCCGCGAGGTGTCCGCTCAGCGTGGTCGTGAACGGCGCGGCGGCGCGCAGCACCTGCTCGAGGAACAGCGGCCCCTCATGCCACCAGTGCCCGAACAGCTCCGCGTCGTAAGGCGCGACGCAGACGGGCGCGCGGTCCCGCAAGATGAAGCGCGCCCCGTCGAGGCGCGCCCGCCGCTCCGCGACGAAGTGCGCCGCGTGCACCCGCGCGCGCTCCGCCGCAGCGGCCGGATCGTACGGCTCCTTCTCGTCGCCGCTGCCCGTGATGCGCCAGAGCTTGAGCCCCGTCTGCACGCGCGCGTCGATCGGCGGCAGCACATCCGCGACGCGCTCTCGCGGCAGCGCATCGACCACATCGCGGTGATATTCGCGATAGGCCGGGTCTCCCGGATAGCCAGCTTCTCTCGACCATACGGCCTCTGAGGCTTCAGGATCGCGCGCGAAGAACGCGACGCCCGACGGCGACAGCACCGGCGCGAACACGCCAAACGGCGGGCGCGGTCGTGCGAAGAGCACGCCGTGCGTGTCGAGCACCGTCGCGCGCACGCCGAGCCTCGCGAGCGTCGCGTCGAGCCCGGGGAGATAGCCGCACTCCGGCAGCCAGAGCGCGTGCGGCGTGCGCCCGAAGACGTCGCGGTGCGCGTCGGCGCCGACGGCGAGCTGCGTGAACACCGCCCCCGGCACCGCGGCGAGCCCGGGCAGATAGCCGTGCGTCGCCGCGCAGCCTGCGAGCTCGAGGTGCCCCGCGTCCGCGAGCCGACGCAGCGCGCCGAGCACGTCACCGCCGAGCGCGTCCCAGGTGCGCGCCGCGAGCGCCACGCAGCGGAGCGCGTGATCG
>CAIUAC010001014.1 GCA_903896985.1 uncultured Sandaracinus sp. | reverse complement strand
CGGGGTCGACGGCTGCGTGCCCCTCGGATGACGTCGCCGCGGCGGGGACCGAGTGCCGCGCGGCGAACGGCGCGTGCGACGTCGCCGAGGCGTGCACTGGCTCGTCGTCGTCGTGCCCGACGGACACGTTCACTGTCGCGGGCACCTCGTGCCGCGTCAGCGCCGGGCCCTGCGACGTCGCCGAGGCGTGCACCGGAGCGAACGCCGACTGCCCGACGGACTCGCTGTCCGACGCGAGCGTCGTCTGTCGCCCGAGCGCCGATCTTTGCGACTCCGCCGAGAGATGCTCCGGAAGCAGCGCGGCGTGTCCCGTGGACGATCTCGCGTCCGCCGGGACGGCTTGCCGCCCTGCGGTCGCGGGCGGCTGCGACGTCGCGGAGGCGTGCACCGGCGCGAGCAGCGCGTGCCCGACCGACGACTTCGCGTCAGCGGGCATCGCGTGCAGCGGCGGTTACTGCAACGGCACGACGACGATGTGTACGGCGGGCTGCACGCCAGGCGTCGCGTGCGACGTGCCCGGCGAGCCGTGCCGCACCGGCGCGATCAGCTGCAGCGTCGCTGGCGTACCAAGTTGCACGCCCGGTGCCGCGCAAGCGGCCGGAACTGCCTGTCGCGCGGCCATCGGCGTCTGCGATGTGGCCGACGCCTGCAACGGCGTGAGCTTCCTCTGCCCGGACAGCTTCGCGAGCGCGAGCACGCCCTGCCGCGCTGCGACGGGCACCTGCGATGTGGCTGAAGTGTGCACGGGCGGCTCAGCGCTCTGCCCCGACGACGCGGTCGCGACCGCTTCGACCGTGTGCCGCGCTCCGACGAGCATCTGCGACGCAGCCGATAGCTGCGACGGCGTCGGCAAGGCGTGCCCGACCGATACCTTCGCGGCGTCGAGCACGACCTGCCGGGCGTCGGCGGGTCCGTGCGACGTCGCGGAGACGTGCACCGGCACCACGGCGGCGTGTCCGTCGGACACCCTCGTCGGCGCAGGCTCCACCTGCCGAGCGGCCGCTGGGGGCGGCTGTGACGTCCCTGAGACGTGCAGCGGCGCGAGCGCCGCGTGCCCGACCGACGCGTTCGCGCCGAACACGACGGTGTGTCGCGCGGCAGCGGCGGGCGCGGACTGCGACGTCGCCGACTTCTGTTCGGGCGCTGGCGCGACCTGCCCGAGCGACGGCTATGCGCCGGTTGGTACGGTCTGCCGCGCCATCGCGTCGGCATGCGACGCGGTCGAGGTCTGCTCCGGCGCGTCCGGTGCGTGCCCCGCCAACACCTACTCGACGATCGGCACCGTGTGCCGTGCCTCGGCGGGAGGCTGCGACATCGCCGAACTTTGCGGCGGCACGGCGACGTGCCCGAGCGACACGCTGAAGGCGGCAGGCGTCTCTTGCCGCACGGCGGTCGGCGCCTGCGACCTCGCCGAGACGTGCACCGGCGCGAACGCGGCTTGCCCGACCGACGCGCTCGCGCCAGCGGCGACCGTCTGCCGCGCGAGCGCAGGCGTGTGCGACGTCCCGGAGAACTGCACGGGCGCGGCGACGACCTGCCCGGCCGACGCCTACGCGACGGGCGCCGTCACTTGCCGCGCGACGGCCGGCGTGTGTGATCTCCCTGAGACCTGCTCCGGCGCGAGCGTCAGCTGCCCGGCGGACAGCTTCGCGACCGCCGCGACGACGTGCCGCGCGGCCGCGGCGGGTGGCTGCGACGTCGCCGAGACGTGCGCCGGCACAGCCGCGTGCCCGACGGACGCGTTCACGCCGATCGGCACCGCGTGCGCCGGCGGCTCGTGCACGGGCGCCGGGATGTGCAGCGCAAGCTGCACGCCGGGCGTCGCGTGCACGCCTGCCACCGGGACCTGCGCCGTCGGCGCGATCAGCTGCTCGACCGGCTCACCGGTCTGCGTCGCGACCGGCGCATACAAGGCGGCCAGCACGGTGTGTCGCGCCGCCGCGGGTGTGTG
>CAIUAC010001013.1 GCA_903896985.1 uncultured Sandaracinus sp. | reverse complement strand
GGCGGCGGCGGAGCTCGCGGAGCTCGAGTCGAAGTGCCGCGCGCTCGCGGGCGGCAAGGACTGGAACCTCGGCTCGCCGAAGCAGCTCGCGACGGTGCTCTTCGACGAGCTCGGGCTGCGCGTCATCAAGCGTACGAAGACGGGCCCCTCGACGGATCACGACGTGCTCGAGGAGCTCGCCGCCGAGCATCCGCTGCCCGCGCTCGTGCTCGAGCACCGTGGGCTGATCAAGCTGAAGGGCACGTATCTCGACGCCTTCCCGCGCCTCGTCGACGGGGAAGGGCGCATCCACACGCGGTACAACCAGGCCGTCGCGGCGACGGGGCGGCTCTCGTCGAGCGAGCCGAACCTGCAGAACATCCCGGTCAAGACGCCGTTCGGGCGGCGCATCCGGGAGGCGTTCATCCCGCCGGACGGCTGGCTGATCCTCGCGGCGGACTACTCGCAGATCGAGCTGCGCGTGCTCGCGCACCTCAGCCACGATCCGGAGCTCGTCGAGGCGTTCCAGACGGGCGAGGACGTCCACGTGCACACCGCCTGCGCGCTCTTCGGCGTGAGCCCGGCCGAGGTGACGCGCGAGCAGCGGGGCCGCGCGAAGACCGTGAACTTCGCGGTGATCTACGGGCAGACCGAGCAGGCGCTCGCGCGGAACCTGAAGATCGAGCGAGCCGAGGCGGCGCGCTACATCGACGCGTTCTTCAAGCGCTACGCGGGCGTGCGGCGGTTCCTCGACGAGGTCGTCCGCGAGGCGCGCGAGACGGGCGAGGTGCGCACGCTGCTCGGGCGCCGACGCTTCGTCGCCGACCTCGGCAGCGCCAACCGCACGGTGCGCTTCGCCGCCGAGCGCGTCGCGCGCAACACGCCGATCCAAGGCACGAGCGCCGACGTGATCAAGCTCGCGATGGTGCGCGTGCACGAGCGCATGAAGGCCGCGCAGGTCGAGAGCCGAATGCTGCTGACCGTGCACGACGAGCTGGTCTTCGAGGTGCCGCCCGGCGAGCGCGAGCCGATGAGCGCGCTGGTGCGCGAGGCCATGGAGGGCGTCGTGCAGCTCGAGGTGCCGCTGCTCGTCGAGGTCGGCGCAGGCGTCAGCTGGGGCGCCGCGAAGTAGGCCGCGCTCGCCCCGAGGACGAGTACCCCCGACCGAGCGCCCGGTTTCGTGGCGCGACGGTTTCCTGTTGCGCGTGGGCCGAAGTCGGGCCAGACGCTCCGGGCACTCGTTGCAAGAATAGGGGACACATCAAAATGTCGAATCGACCGCTAGGACGCGCGGGGCTGATCCCGCTCGTCGCTCTGATATTGGCTGCAGGCTGCTGGCTCAATCCGGGCAAAGCCTTCGCCGGAACCTTCCTGTTCGTCTCCGACACGGCGACGGACACCAACATCCCCACCGCGCTCATCGCGGACGGGCACACCGTCACCGTCGTGACGAACGACTACGTCGCCGCGACGCAGACCAACCCGACGCTCGTCGGCTCGCTCGCCGCGTATGACGCGGTCTTCTGGAGCGCGACCGGTGCAGGCTTGGGCGACCCCCACGCCGCAGGGACGATCGCCGCGCTGACGACCTACGTCACTGGCGGCGGACACGTGTTCGTCACGGGCTACGACAGCATCGCGTCGCCGGCCGACCCGAACCTGTACGGCTTCCTCGGTGGCACGGGCTCGGTCGACCGCTCGGGCGGCCCCGGGCCGGGCGCGGTCGTCGCGACCGCCAACGCGCTGACCACGGGCGTCGTCGACATCCGCGGCGTCACGCCGACGGGCGGCTACGCTGACCTCGACTCGATGACCGGCTTCGGCGCGAGCGTGACGGTCGTCGCGACCACGACGGGCGTCGCCACCGAGGCGCAGTGGCTCCTCCGCACGCTGGGCACCGGCCTCATCGGCTACGTCAGCAACGGCGAGCTCGGGCCCACCAGCGCGCACGCGAGCTGGACGACGACGACCGCGGGCGGCGCGGGCGCGTACAACGCAGCGCTCCGGAACTTCGCGTTCCACAGCGCGCGGGCCCGCGTGCTCTTCGTCAGCGACGTCGCGACGGACACCAACATCCCGGGCGTCCTCACGGGCGACCGGCACACCGTCACGACCGTGCTCAACGACTACGTCGCGGCCACGAGCGCCAACCCAACCATCGAGGGGCCGCTCGGCGCCTACGACGTCGTGGTCTGGAGCGCGACGGGCGCGGGCTCGGGCTCGGCCCACCGCGCGGAGACGTTCGCCAACCTCACGGCGTTCGTCAACGCCGGCGGCCTCGTCTTCGTGACGGGCTACGACTCGATCGCCTCACCGCCCGACCCGGACCTGGTCGCCTTCCTCGGCGGCACGGGCTCGGTCGATCGCAACGGCGGCCCCGGCCCCGGTGCGATCGTCGCGACCGCCAACTCGCTCAACACGGGCGTCGTCGACATCCGCGGCGTGACGCCGACGGGCGGCTACGCTGACCTCGACTCGCTCACCGGCTTCGGCGCCAGCGTGACGGTCGTCGCCACGACGACGGGCATTCCCACCGAGGCGCAGTGGCTGATCCGGACGCTCGGCACCGGCCTCGTCGCCTACGTCTCGGACGGCGCGATCGGCCCGACCAGCGCGGACGCAAGCTGGACCACGACGACCGCGGGCGGCGCGGGCGCGTACAACGCGGCCGTCCGCAACTTCGTCGCTGCTGCGGCGCTGCGGCAGACGATCGCAGTGACGGCGGGCGGCGCTTGCGTCGCCACCGCGCTCTGCGGCGTGGGCGCGTGCGCCGACGGCGTGTGCTGCAACACCGCTTGCGGCGGCAGCCTGGCGACCGACTGCCAGGCTTGCTCGACGGCGACCGGCGCTGCGGTCAACGGCGTCTGTGGCGCCGTGGCAGCTGCGCGGACCTGCCGCGCTTCGACCGGCGTGTGTGACGCTGCAGAGGTCTGCAACGGCTCCGTGCTGACCTGCCCGGCGGACGTGATGGCGGTCGCGGGCACGGCCTGCCGCGCCTCGACCGGCGTGTGTGACGCTGCTGAGGCGTGCACGGGCGCTTCGGCGACCTGTCCGGCGGACGCGTTCGCTGCGGCGGGCACGAGCTGCCGCGTCTCGGCGGGCGTGTGCGACGTGGCGGAGTCCTGCACGGGCGCTTCGGCGGCGTGTCCGGCCAACGCCTTCACGGCGGCGGGCTCGACCTGCCGCGCGTCGGCTGGCGTGTGCGATGCGGCTGAGGCGTGCACTGGCGCCGCGGCTGCGTGTCCCGCGGATACCTTCGCTGCGGCGGGCACGAGCTGCCGTGTGTCGACGGGCGTGTGCGATGCGGCTGAGGCGTGCACTGGCGCCGCGGCTGCGTGTCCTGCGGATAGCTTCGCTGCGGCGGGCACGGCTTGCCGCGCGTCGGCGGGCGCGTGCGACGCGGCTGAGGCGTGCACTGGCGCCGGAGCGGCGTGTCCTGCGGACGGCTTCG
>CAIUAC010001012.1 GCA_903896985.1 uncultured Sandaracinus sp. | reverse complement strand
GCGCGACTCGACCGGCGTCGTCACTCGATGGTCTTCCGTGTCGAGCCAGCCGAGCTCCGCTCGCGGCGCATAGATCAGCGCGTCGTCGTCCTCGGGCCCGGTGTCCACGGCGCCGTACGGAACGAGCGCGGCGAGCATGTCGCGCGCGCTCGCGAAGCGGTCGCGGGGCTCCCGCGCGATGGCCCGGTGCACGACCGCCGCGAGCCCGGGATCGAGGCTCGGCACGAGGGACAAGATCGACGGCGGCTCGCCGCGGAGGATCGCCTGCAGCAGCGCGTGATAGTTCGCGTCGACGTAGGGCACGCGCCCGCTCAGGCACTCATACAAGATCACGCCGGTCGCGTAGAGGTCGACGCGGTGGTCGAGCCCTTTGACGCCGCGGGCGTGCTCGGGGCTCATGTAGAAGGGCGTGCCGAGCGTGACGCCGGTGCGCGTGAGCGCGAGCGAGTCGTTCTCGCGCTGCATCTTCGAGATGCCGAAGTCGAGCACCTTGACGTGATCGCTGCGGCCCGCGCGCTTGACGAGGAAGACGTTGTCCGGCTTGAGGTCTCTGTGGACGATGTCGCGGGCGTGCACCGCCGCGAGCCCCGCGAGCACCTGCCCGACGATGAAGCTCGAGCGCGTCGGCGTCAGGCGCGTCTCTCGGCGCAGCGTCTCCGCGAGGCTGTGCCCGCGCAGGTACTCCATGACGAGGAACGGCGCGCCATCTTCGCCGAAGCCCATGTCGAGGATGTCGACGACGTTCTCGTGTCCCGTCGACGCCGCGGCGCGCGCCTCCCGCTGAAAGCGCGCGACCGCGTGCGCGTCCGCCGCAAGCTCAGGGTGCAGGCGCTTGAGCGCGACGGTGCGCCCGATCAGCAGATGCTCCGCGACGTACACGGCGCCCATCCCGCCCTCACCGAGCAAGCCGGTGACGCGATACCTGTCCGCGACGATCCGCCCGATCAGCGCTCGCCCCGTCGACAGCGGCTTGCCCGTGCGCGGACAATGCGTGAACGCCATCGGGTGCGCGTCACCGCAGTGCACGCACGTCACCGGGAACTCAGGAGCGGGAGCGTTGGACGGGTCGGCCATCGGGGAGCGGAGACGTCGCAGTGTCTCGCGCGACCGCGCGGTGCGTCAAGGCTTCCGCGTCACCCGAGGACGCCCTCAGCGCGTGCTTCCGTCTCGCCATCGCTTGTCACGCCGCCATCGTCGGCTCACAGTCCCGCCCTCGATGCATCACGACGCCCTCTGCGCGCATGCCGCGAGCGCAGCGTTCGGCCCTGAAGGTGCCCGACCGTTCCCGCTCGCAGGCGACTCGGCCCAATATGCTCGCGACCGCAGCTTCACCGTCGAGCGCACCGTCTTGCGAGTGCGCCTCGACCTCGCGGCGCGCTCCGTCCACGGCGAGGCGACCCTCGACGTGCGGCGCATCGACGCGCAGGCGCGGGAGCTCGCGCTCGACGCGATCGCCTTCGAAGGCGTGGAGGTCCTGCGCGCCGAGGGCGAGGGCGGGCTGCGCGCGGGCGCCTTCCGCTACGACGGCGCCGTGCTGCACGTCGATCTCGCCGACGTGAGCGACGGTGGCGAGGCACGCATCACCGTGCGTTGGCGCTGCACGCCACGCCGTGGGCTCTACTTCCTCGGTCCGGACGACGCCGTGCCGGACCGCCCGCAGCAGGTCTGGTCGCAAGGGCAGGACCAGGACAATCGCCACTGGTTTCCGTGCCTCGATCACCCAGGCGCGCGCACCAAGACCGAGAT
>CAIUAC010001011.1 GCA_903896985.1 uncultured Sandaracinus sp. | reverse complement strand
TCCCGCTGATGGAGGACCTCGCCTTCAGCAAACGCCTGCGCGAGCACGGGCCGCTGCGGGTCGTGCCAGCCCGCGTGAAGGTCTCCGGGCGGCGCTTCATCGAGAGGCCGTTCTTCTACACCGCGGTCGTCAACATCTATCCGACCTTGTATCGCCTCGGCGTTCCACCTGCGGTTTTGGCCCGCTTCTACCGCGCGGTGCGATAGCGCGCGCTGGGCGGGTTGCGCGCGAACCGTCGCGGCCGCTCACTGGCTCCCACCGCCGTGCAACTCGTCACCTGGATCAATGCCCTCCCGTGGCCGGCGGTCGTCCTCGCTGCGCTGACGCTCGGCCTCGCGCCGTTCACGCCGCCGCACATCGTCGAAAAGCTCGGGATGCTCTTCAGCGGCAAGCTCGTGAAGCCGATCGACTGGTTCGACTTGTTGCTCCACGGCGCCCCGTGGCTGCTCCTGCTCGCCAAGGCCGGGGTCTCCCTCGTTCGGCCCGCGTAATCTCGAGCCGAGCGACGCTACGCGCCGAGTCCGAGCGCGCGCCCGAGCGCGATCGCCATGCCGACCACGCTCTCCCCGGCGACGAGGCCTGACGCGAGCGGGGTGAGCGCCTCTGCGGCCGAGGGGCGAAGGCGCCGGACGGCCGAGCCGAGCATCGCGCCGAAGAACATCGTGATCGCGGTCGAGGCGGGCATCACCATCGCCATGCCGAGGCCAGCCGGCGATGGAACCCAAGGGCGCACGCGTCGGGGCGCCCAGCGCTCGAGGGCAGCGAGGGCGACGCCGAGCAGCGCGCCGACGACGGCGGCGAGGCGCGCGGCGAGCGGGAGTCCGGCGAGGCCGCCCGCGAGCGCCTGCGACACCGACGCCCACACGAGCACAGCCGGCGCGGGCAACTCGGGGGTGCCGAGCGCCGCCGCCGAGGGAACGAGCAGGGTGAACGCCGGAACCACGGCCGCTGCGCCGATGAACACGCCGAACATCTGCGCGAGCACCTGCCTGCGCGGGCTCGCGCCGACGAGCTGTCCGGCCTTCAGATCCGTCAGCAGATCCCCCGCGTGGAGGCCCACGCCGCCCGTGACATTGGCGCTCATCAGATTGGCCGTCAGGTTCGCCGGCAGAAGCGCTCCGAAGAGCACCTGGGTCACGGGGCCGAGCGCTTTGGTCGGGGACATATCCGTCTCTCCCGTGACGCGCCCCGCGACGACTCCCATGACGAGCGCCAGCGGAATCGCGAGTACCCCGGCCCACCACGGAATCGCGAACAGCCAGGCCATCAGCAGAATCGCGACCGGCGCGAGCACGGCGAGGCCCCAGCCGAACCAGCGCATCGGGGCTTCCTGCTCATCCTCCCGCGCCCGCGACTCCGCGCCCCGCTTCGTCAGCGCGCTCCACAGCGCCCGAATCGCGAGGCCTGCGCTCCTCCACTGCAGCGCGAGCGTGAAGACTCCCGAGCTGACGAGCAGCGCCGCGCCGGGCCAGAGCGTGAAGGCGACGATCGCCTTGTAGGTGACCGTCGCGATCACTCCCCTCGACACCATCGCAGGCGCGACGACGCCATAGGTGAGGAGCGCTCCGAGCAGCATCGACCAGGCCGTGCGCGGGCCCATCAGCGCGCCCCCGCCGAGCAGCACGAGGCTGTCGTCCATCGCGAGGGTCCAGGCCGTCATCGGCCGCCCCGCCAGCCGGAGTGGCAACGTGAACTGCCCCGGAAGCCACCGCAGTTCGCGGGCCACCGTGACCAAGCCCGCAAGCCCCGCGGCGCCGAAGAGCCAGTTGGCTGCCCGGCCATCGTGTCGCTCGCCGTGCATCGCGCGGAGCGTGCTCGCAGTGGCGACGCCGAGTGGAAAGGGCAGCTTCTCGACGTCGAGGAGCTGCCGCTTGATGGGAATCGCGGCCAACACGCCGATGGCCGCGATCACGCCGAACCAGACGAAGAGCGCGAGGTTCGAGGGGCGAGTCCCGGTGAGCATCACGAGCGCCGGCAGCGCGGCCATGTTGCCGCCTCCCGTCATGAACGCGGCCGCGGACGCGACAGAACTGACGGTCGTGTTTTCGAGCACGCCGAGCGGCCGCCGCACGAGCCCGACGGCGTGGAGCGCGCGAAACAGCCCAAACGCGATGATCGTCGACGAGAGGGTGACGCCGAGACTCCACCCCGTCTTGAGCACGACGTACACGTTCGACGTGCAGAGCACGGCGCCGATCAGCATCCCGGCGACGACGGCGCGCGCCGTCAGTTGTCGGGTCTCTGGAGCACCCGCGGTGGTGCGGAGTTCC
>CAIUAC010001010.1 GCA_903896985.1 uncultured Sandaracinus sp. | reverse complement strand
GCTCTCGTCGTCCTCCGCGAGCTCTGCGTGCCGCGCGACGAGGGCTCGGTAGAACGCCTCGAGCCCCGGGCTCGCCTCCAACTCGGGCAAGTCGAGCTGCGCGCGGCGGCGCGCGCAGATGCGCTCATGGAGGTGGCCCGCGCTCGCTGCATCGAGCGGCGTAACGGGGCGAAAGACGGCGAGGTCGTAGCTCATCAGGGACGCGATTCTTCCACGGTCCTTTGCCGGCTGTCTCGAGCGCCGCGCTCCCGGCCCGGCAGAGGCACCGCGTCGCCTGCCGAGCTCCACCTGAACGACCGGCGTCGCGTCGGGGGCGTCCGATCGGCCACCCGGAGTCGCGACCCTCGCGAATCAGCGCCCCGTCGCGTGCGTCGTTCTGCTGTATCGTCGGGGCCCAACGAGGAGACCGCTTGTGCAAACGACCGACGTCATTCTGCTGATCGCGCTGTTCGTCATCGTGCTGCTCATGCTGCTCATCATCGCGCGCGAGCTGAACATCATGCGGCGCTCGCAGCAGGAGGCGACGGCGATCCTGCGCCGGCTCGCGGAGTCGATGCATCCCGGCACGACGCGCGATGTGCCGGTGACGCCCGAGGAGGACCCGAACGCGGTCGCCTTGCCGGGCGCGAAGAGCAAGGCCGCCGCGAAGAGCGCGGCGCCGAAGTCCGCCGACGCCTGAGCCGCCCACGTCGGCGCGCCGCGGCCGCTGAGGTCGGCTCAGCTCGGCGCGTCGTCGTCGGCGGGCTCACGCTCGCGCGCGAAGGCGCTCTCGAGGGCCGCGTCTTCGGCGTCGAGGCTCGAGCCCTCGTCGCGCATCGCGGGCGCCTCGGCGTCGAGGTCTTCGTCGTCGAGCGTCACCTCGAAGAGCGCGCGCGCCGCGTCCACCGCGTCGAGCGGCGCGGCTTCGTCCTCAGCGCTCTCCGTCAGCTCGGCCGCGGGGAGCGAGGCGAAGTGCGCGTGAATCGCCCGCGCTTGGCGCTTCGTCGCGCCCGCCGCGAGGAGCGCGGCTTCGTCCGCCGCGAGCACGGCGCGCAGGGAGCCGAGCGTCTTCAGCAGGAGCTTCGCCGTGCGCGGTCCGACGCCCGCGACGTCGCTCAGCCCGCTGCGCAGGCGCCGCCGCTTGCCGAGCTTCACGCGGAGCGCGTTCGACACTCGGTGGGCCTCGTCGCGGAGCTGCGCGAGAAAATAGAGCGCCGAGCTGCCCTCACGGAGCGGCACCGGGTTCTTCTGCCCGGGCAGATACACGCGGTCGACGAGCTTCTCGCCGAGGACGTTCTCCTTCTCCTTCGCGAGCCCGGCGACGGGCAGCGTCGTCACGCCGAGATCGCGCAGCGCCGCGAGCGCGACGCCGAGCTGACCTTTGCCCCCGTCCACGATCAAGAGGTCCGGCAGCTCCCAGCCGCCGTCGCCCTCACGCCCCCGTCGGAACCTGCGCGTCAGCACCTCGTACATCGCGCCGTAGTCGTCGCCCCCGCTGACGCGCCGCACGTGAAAGCTCTTGTACGCCTTGCGATCGAGCTCCCCGTCGCGCATCGCGACGATCGCCGCGACGGTGTCCGTGCCGCCCGTGTGCGAGACGTCGATGCACTCGATGCGCCGCGGCAGCGTCGCCAAGCGCAGGCGCTTCTGCACCTGCGCGAGCCGCTCGGCGACGTCCTGCTTCGCGCGCGCCTTCTCGCGGAAGGCGTGCTGCGCGTTCTCCGTCGCCATCTGCACGAGGCGCACGAGCGTCCCGCGCTGCGGGAAATGCACCGTCGGCGCGCGCCCGCCGCGCTTCTCGCCGAGCGCGCCGGCGAGCCCCTCCATCGCCTCGACGGCGAGCGGCAGCAGCACCTCGTCGGGCACGAACGCGCCGCGCCCGTAGTACTCCGCGACGAACGACGCGATCACCTCGTCGTCGGGCAGCGGCAGCTTGAGCTCGTAGGTGCGCACGCCGATCAGCCGCCCGCCGCGCACCATCAGCAGCGCGAGCTCGATCTGCTCGCCCTCGCGGTAGAAGCCGACGATGTCCTGATCGACGTCGCGCGAGCTCTCGACGCGCTGCTCCTCGCGCACGCGCTCGACCGCGCGCAGCTGATCGCGGTAGACGCCCGCCTGCTCGTATTCGAGCTTCGTCGCGGCGTCGCTCATCCGCGCCGCGAGCTCGCGCACGAGCTCGTCGTGCCGCCCGTCGAGGAACATCCCGACGGAGGCGACTTGCTCGCCGTAGTGCGCGCGATCGACAGGCAGCACGCACGGTCCGGGGCAGCGCTTGATCTGATGCTGCAGGCAAGGGCGCACGCGCGCGGCGAGCTCACCGTCTGTGCAGGTGCGCAGCTGAAAGTGCCGGTTGACCAGGCGCAGCGTCGCCCGCGCCGAGGTCGCCGAGTGATACGGCCCGAAGTAGAGCGCCCCGTCGTGTCGCGGCCGACGCACGACCTCGAGGCGCGGCCAAGCGGCCTTCGGATCGAGGCGCAGCGACAAGTACTCTTTGTCGTCGCGCAGCTTCACGTTGTAGCGAGGCTGGTGCTCCTTGATCAGGTTGTTCTCGAGGAGCGCCGCCTCCTTCTCGGAGCGCGTGACGAACGTCTCGAGGTCGCCGATCTCGTCGGCGAGGCGCGGGATGAAGTAGCGAGTGTCCCCCGTCGACGCGAGGAAATAGCTGCGCACGCGAGAGCGCAGCGACGCGGCCTTGCCGACGTAGAGCACGGCGGCGCGGCGGTCGCGAAAGACGTACACGCCGGGCTGAGCGGGCAGCGCGTCGAGCTTCTGCTGCACGACCTCGGGGAGCACGCGCGCAGCGTAGCAGGCGCCGCGATGGCGGTTCGCGCCGCCGCGCGCCGCGTGATGAGCCCCGCACGGTGCTCCTCGCCGCTGATACGCTACACCTCGTCATGCGCACGACCGGCTCGCCTCGCCCGCGCGGTGTTTCCATCGCTCTCGTCGCGCTGCTCGCGCTCGCGGGCTGCGCTGCGTCCATCCGCACCTCGACGATCCGCGGGCATCGCGTGCTCGTCGACGCGTCGCGCGGCGCGGCTCGCACGACGCTGCGCATCGACGAGTGCGCAGCTCGCGAGCTCCGCTACGACACCGACTTCGTCAGCTGGGGGCTCGAGGGCGAGCTCGACGGCGCGCTCTTCGAGTCGCCCGAGGCAGCCGCGGAGCAGCTGATCGCGACGGGCTATTCGGCGCGCTGCGGAAGCACGAGCGCCCCTCGCCCGACGCCTCCCGAGAGACCCTTGCTCGCCGATCCGCCGCCGAGCGACCCCGCCTCGAGCGCGCCAGCGTCGACGGATGCGCCCACGAGCCCGCCGACGCCCGCGGCCGCGGACTAGCCGCTACGACAACCCGAGCGCCGCGCGCAACGCCAGCAAGGTGCGCGTGAACGCCGCCGCATCGGGCACGTTGCCCTGCGCCTGCGTCGCGCTGCCGCCGCCGCGACCCTGCTCCGCGACGAGCAGCGGCTTCAGCAGCGCCGCCGCGTCGACGCCGCTGTCCGCCGACGTGACGAGCAGCAGCGTGCGCGCGTCCGTGCTCGCGACGACGATCAGCGCGCGAGTCCCCGCCGCGAACGCCTGCGCCGTCGCCCGCGCCCGCTCGTCGATGGCGGCCGACTGCACGGTCACGACCACGCGCCGCCCGGCGGCATCGGCGGGCGTGCTGCCGTAGCGCGCCTCGCCCTCTGCGCGCGCGAGGTCGCCGGTCAGCGCGCGGGTCGTCTTCTCGGCCTCGGCGAGCGCGCTGCGCTGCTTGAGCGCGGTCGCGATCGCCTGCGCGGGCGTGGTGTCGAACGCCGCGCTGAGCTGCGCGAGGAGCCCCGCGTCCCGCTGCGCGAGCGCGAGCGCGCGGTG
>CAIUAC010001009.1 GCA_903896985.1 uncultured Sandaracinus sp. | reverse complement strand
TGCTGTCCGCCTGCGCGGAGACGTCGCCGGGCGTCGGCACGCTCGCGGAGCCGCCGCCGCTCGGTCGCCTCGGCGCGGAGGTCGTGCCGACGGCGGTGACGCTCGCGCTCGACGTCGACCCGCGCGTCGCGCGCTTTGCGGGGAGCGAGACCATCGCGCTCGAGGTCCATCACCCGCGCCGCGCGCTCTGGCTGCACGGCAAGGGGCTCGACGTCACGGCGGTGTCGATCGAGGCGGGCGGCGTCACGCAGCAGGGGCGCTACGAGCAGGTGGACGACACCGGCGTCGCGCGCCTGACGTTCCCGTGTGACGTCCCGGCGGGCCCCGCGCAGCTCTCGCTCCGCTGGAGCGCGCCGTTCCTCGACGGCGGGGACGGCGTCTTCAAGGTGACGCGCGGCGCCGACTCGTATGTGTTCACGCAGTTCGAGCCGATCAGCGCGCGCAGCGGGTTCCCGGGCTTCGACGAGCCGGCGTTCAAGGTGCCGTTCACGCTCAGCCTGACCGTCGCGCAGGGCGACGTCGCCGTGTCGAACGCGCAGGTCGCGTCGGAGGGCCCGGCGGGCGAGGGCAAGCGCACGGTCGTCTTCGCGCCGACGCTGCCGCTGCCGACGTACCTCGTCGCCTTCGCCGTCGGGCCGCTCGACGTGGTCGAGGCGCCGCCCATCCCCGCGAACGACGTGCGCCCGCAGCCGCTCGCCTTCCGCGGGCTCGCGATGCGCGGTCGAGGCGTGAAGCTCGCGTACTCGATGTCGCGCGTGCCGGCGATCATCGCCGCGCTCGAGCGCTACTTCGGCACTCCGTATCCGTACTCGAAGCTCGACTTCGTCGCGATCGACGACTTCCCCGGCGCGATGGAGAACGCGGGGCTGATCATGTTTCAGGAGTGGCTCTTGTTCGTCGACGGCGCGAGCGCGCCCGAGGCGCAGCGTCGCTGGTCCGAGAACACGATCGCGCACGAGCTCTCGCACCAGTGGTTCGGCAACCTCGTCACGATGGCGTGGTGGGATGACCTCTGGCTGAACGAGGGGTTCGCGACGTGGATCGCCTCGCGCATCGTCGCGGAGGTCGCGCCGGAGCTCGGCGCCGACGAGATGCGGATCGAGGAGTGGCGCGGCGCGATGCACGACGACTCTCGCGAGAGCGCGCGGCGCATCCGGCAGCCGATCCAGAGCCCGCACGACATCGCGGCGGCGTTCGATGGGATCACCTACTCGAAGGGCGGCGCGGTGATCGGGATGTTCGAGCGCTGGCTCGGCGAGACGGTGTTCCGCGACGGAGTGCGCGCGCACCTCGCGGCGCATCGCTTCGGCACGGCGACGGCGCACGACCTGCTCGCTGCTCTCTCGGGCGCTTCGGGGCGCAACGTGCGGACGCCGTTCGGGACGTTCCTCGATCAGGTCGGGGCGCCGGCGGTGTCGATGACGCTCTCGTGCGCGGAGGGCGTCGGCTCGCTCGCGCTCGCGCAGGCGCGCTGGCTGCCGATCGGCTCGACGGCGACGCGCGCGGCTGTCTGGCAGGTGCCGGTCTGCGTGCGCTACGGGCGCGGGGCCGTCGCGCAAGAGGCGTGCACGCTGCTGACCGAGGCGCACGGGACGCTCGCGTTGCCGGCCCTCGCGGGCGGCTGCCCGGAGTGGGTCACGCCGAACGCGGGCGGGGGCGGATATTACCAAGGGCTGCTCGACGACGCGGCGCTCGCGCAGCTGCGCGCGCGCGGGC
>CAIUAC010001008.1 GCA_903896985.1 uncultured Sandaracinus sp. | reverse complement strand
GTCCCGCCGAGCGTGGCGTCCGCGCCACCTGCGCCGCCGACGCCGCCGAACGCGCCGCCGGGGCAAAGTGGCCCGCGCGCGCCGCCACTCGGCGCTCCCGCCCCCGTCGCGCCGTTCGTCCCGTTGCCCGCTCGGCCGTACCCGCCGCAGCTCGCCGCGCCTCCACCCCCGCCGCCACTGCCACGGAGCGTCCCGCCGAGGTCGACGATCGGGCTCTCGATCAGGATCGACCCACCGCTGCCGCCACCGCCGCCCGCGCCGATATTCCAGTCACGCGTGGTCCCGTCGAGCCCGCCGCCCCCGCCGCCGCCGCCCGCGTAGATGCGCCCGCCGACCTGCACGCGCACGAGCGCGCTCAGCTGCACGGCTCCCCCGCCGGCGCCGCCGAGCCCCGTGCTCTCGCCCGCTCCGCCCGTCCCGCCGCCCGAGCCACCGATCAGCGGCGACAAGTTGGTGACCAACACCGCCCCGCCCGGGCCGCCCGCCAAGGTGCCGCCTGCGTCCCCGCCGTTACCGCCCGCTCCGCAGAACCCGCCCCCGCCGCCGCCCGAATCGGTGTACGTCGCGGTGTTCCCACCGTCGTCACCCGCGCTCGGCCCCGAGGCGAACCGCGTGAAGTTGGAACCCAGCCCACCCCCTGGGCCCTCGGTCGTGCCGTACGCAGACACGTCGAGCGTGCCGCTGATCACGATCTCACCCTGCGCGAGGATCACCAGCGGGATCGGCCCCTGCACGCTGACCTGCCCGCTGATGTTGAGGTCGTGCACCCGCACCACGCAGACGTCCCCGCCGCCCGCCTGCGTGACGCGCGTCGGCAGGCCCGGCAGCGAACCCACCGCGCACGAACCCGTGTTCCACGTCGCGCTCCCCGCGACCACGACGTTGCCGCCGTCGACGAAGAGCGCCGCGTCGACGTTCGACGGAATCATCACGAGGCAGTGAGCGGTGCCGGTCGCGGAGCAGCCGAGCGCGCAGGTCGTCGGCGTCCAAACCGCCCCGGTGCACGTCTCGAGCGCCGCAGCGCTAGCGCAGCGGGTCGCGCCAGACCCGCAGGGCGGCGGCCCGAGGTCGGCCGGCAGCACGAACGCGTCTACCGGACCGAGGTCCGGCGGACCGAGGTCGGGCGGCGGAACGAACGCGTCCACGGGACCGAGGTCCGGCGACCCGAGGTCCAGCGGCGGCACGAACGCATCCGCTGTTCCGAGATCCGGCGGTCCGAGATCGGCCGGCGGCACGAACGCGTCCACCGGACCGAGATCCGGCGGCGGCACGAAGCCATCCCGCGGTCCGAAATCTCGCGGCGGCATGAACGCGTCCGCGCCCTCGCCTCCCCCATCATCGTGCCGAAGGCCGGCGCGTTCGAGAGCACAGCCCGCGACGGCCGCGGCGAGCACGACGAGCAGCAGATACCGGTGGCGCACGCCCTGAGCCTACCAGCGCTCCGCCCGCGAAAGGAAGCGCCGACAACGCGCGCACCGTCCGCCGATGACGCCGGCCCCTGCCGCGCAAACCGTCAGCGAAGCGCCTCGTACTCGACCCAGAGAGCGCGGGTCTCCTGCGGCGCGAGCGTCAGCAGACGGTCGCCGGTGTTGAGCGCATCGCCCGGGCAGGTCCACGGCTCCACACAGACGAAGTCCTTGTCCCGGAGGGTCCACACCACCCATCGCGTGTACTCGTCCGACGCGCGCACGACGATGGCGCCGCTCGCCCACTCGAGCGTGCACGGCCGGGCGCCGTGATCGACCAGGTGCAGGTCGACCTCGGGCTGAGCGAGGTCGATCGGCCCGAGGGCGCCGGTCGTCTTCGTGACGTTGTCGAACGCGCGCGTCGCCAGCGTGCCGAGCCGAGCCGCCCCCTTCTCGCCTTGGGGCACGTAAAAATAGGGATGAAACCCGGCGCCGAACGGCATCGGCGCGTCCCCGCGGTTCGTGAAGCGCTGCTCGATCCGCAGCACGCGCCCGCGGAGCGAGTACGTGAAGCTCGCCGCGAAGTCCCACGGATACGCCGCCCGCGTCGTATCGTCCGGGCGCAGCTCGAGCGTCACCGTCGCTGCCCCGTTGGTGCTCGTCGCACCCACGCTCCACGCCGAAGTGCGCGCGAAGCCGTGCTGCTTCAGCACCCCGCGCTGCGCCCCGCGCGCGAAGGCGTCCCCGACGAGCTTGCCCGGCTGCGGAAAAAGCACCGGATTGCCGCCGCGCACGTTCTTCGTCGGATCGCGCAGCGTGCTCTCGTCGAGGTAGAAGACCTCGCGCTCACCGACGGCGAACCGCGTCGCGAGCCCACCCCGCGATGGCGCGAGTACGAGCGCGCTCCCAGCGCTCTCGTCCCTTAGCTCGAGCGACTCGAGCGCATCCGAGCGCGAGCTGATCGTGAACATCGGCTCCCCCGACGCCGCAGAGGCGTCCCCACCTGACCTCGAAAATCTAGCGCTCCCAGCACGAATCGAACGTGCGGCCAACGGTTTAGGAAACCGCTGCTCTATCCCCTGAGCTATGGGAGCTTGCTTTGTAATGTCATGGCGTTAGCCCGCGAGCGACTAACCCCTTCTGCTGCTGTAACCCCTCGCTAACCCCTTGAATGCAAGCCGCGAGAGGTCAGGGAGATAGCACGCGCCCTCAGTGGAGCACGTCGCCCTCCGTCCCGTAGGTC
>CAIUAC010001007.1 GCA_903896985.1 uncultured Sandaracinus sp. | reverse complement strand
GCGCCGCCGTAGCCGCCACCCGCAGGACCGCCTCCACCGCCGCCAGGGCCGCCGGGCCCGCCGCGGTCGAAGCCGCCGGGGCCGCCACCGCCAGGACCCGCGAAGCCGCCACCGGGGCGCGGCGCCGGGCGATCGCCCTTCGGGTGCGCGATGTTCACGACGAGCCGCCGACCGCGGACCTGCGCCTCCTTCAGCTTCTCGAGCGAGCTGATCGCCTCCTCGCCCGTCGCGACGGTGACGAAGCCGAAGCCGCGCTTGCGTCCCTCCGGGTCGGTCGGGAGGTGGATGCGCTGGGGCGCCGGGATGCCGAGCTCCTCGAAGAGCTCCTTCACGTCGTTGTCGCTCGCGTCGTACGGGAGATTCCCGACGTACAGCGTGCGGTCAGACGAGTCCGGACCACCGCCGGGACCGCGAGGCGGCCCCATGCGATCGGCCATGCTCCCGCCGGGGTTCGGCGCGCCGGGCTCGCGGGTCATCGAGGTGCCGGTGACCGAGCGCAGGGCGATGCCTGGCCCTCGCTCGCCGCGCGTCGGTGGCTCGGGCGAGAACGGGCGCACGCTGATGCTGCGCCCGTCGACGAGCGTGCCATCGAGCGTTGCCCTCGCTGCATCGGCCTCTGCGGACGACGCGAGACGCACGAACGCGAAGCCGCGTGGGCGACCCGTCATGCGGTCGCGCGGCATCGACAGCTCCTCGACATTCGACCCGGAACTCACGAACAGCTCGCGGAGCCCCTCTTCCGACATCGCCTCGGGCAAGCCAGCCACGAACAGCTTGCACGCATCCTCGTTCGCCATCTTCTGCTTTGTCTCCCAGATATCTCACTAGGCCAACGGAGCGGCACGCACGATGCGCGACGTCCCCGGCTGACCAGACCAACCACGCGAGCCTAACACTTTACGCGCGCCTGCCGTCAAGCGACCCCCGGCTCCTTCGTGGGCGCGGGCCCCGCCGACGCCGTCTCGGGGAGCGCGCGCGCCTCGAGCGCCGACAAGCGATCGCGCAGCGTGCGCGTCTCCTCGCGGAGTTTCTCGAGGTCGTCGCGGAGCGCCGGTACGGCGGCGTCTCCCGCGAGCGCGGCCGAAAGATCGCGCAGCGCCTCACGCGCGCGGCGGCGCACGCGCCCATCGAGCGAGCGCTGCGAGGCGCGCTCGAGCGCCTCGAAGGCGCTGCGATGCCGCAGGTCGCGGAGCGCGACGATGGCGCTGATCGCGACGTTCGGATCGAAGTCCTCGAGCTGATCCGTCACGGCGTCGCGGATGCGCGCGAGCTGCGCGTCGTCGGCGGTCAGCTCACGCGCCGACGCGAGGCCGACCAGCGCCGCGCGGCGCGACAAATTCGGCACGCCGTAGCGGAGGTGCGCGAGCAGGTGCGGCAGAGCGCGCGCGTCACGCATCGCGGCGAGTCCGTCGAGCGCGGCGGTCCGCACGACGTCGCCCCACGAGGCCCGGGGCAGCGCCGCGGCGAGGACGTCGAGGGCGCGCGGATCGCGCGTGCGGCCGAGCGCGCGCAGCCGCTCGGATTCGACGAGCCAGCTCGCGTCGACTCGTCCGATGTCTGCGAGCAAGCGGTCGGCAGAGCGCGCCTCACGGAAGGCTCCGAACGCTCTGGCCGCCGCGCGGCGCACGCGCGCGTCGTCGTCGTCGCGCGCCGCGAGGAGCACGTCGAGCGCCGAGGCGCTGCGCTGCTCTGCGAGGGCAGCCGCGCACTCTGCGCGCACGCCCCAGAAGCCGTCGCCGTGGAGCGCCGCCGCGAGCGCACGCACAGCGGCCGGCTCGTTGCGCTTGCCGAGCGCGCGCGCGGCGCGCCAGCGCGGGGCGGCGCGCTCGTCGGAGGCGAGCTGCGCCACGAGGAGCGCGGTGCTCAGGTTGTTCTCGACCTGGCCTGGTAGGGCGATCTCGGGGTCGACGACGACGCAGACGGGCGCCGTCGCGCACTCGAGCGAGAAGGTCTCCTTCTGCGTGCGCAGCCGGATCCTGTGGCGGACGGTGCCGGTCGCGGTGACGACGTCGATCGGTAGCTCCACCGTGAAGGGCTCGCCGCGCTGCTCGACCGTGAGCGCGAGCAAGCCGCGCTCCCAGGTCGAGGAGATCGCCAGGCTCGGCATCCCCGGGCGCAGCACCCACTGATCGAAGAACGCCTCGAGCGAGCGCCCGGTCGCGTCCTCCATCGCGCGCAGCAGATCGCGCGTCTCGACGGGGCGTCCGCGATGCTGCGCGACGTAGAAGCGCAGCCCGCGCCAGAAGGCGTCGTCGCCGAGGTGCTGCCGCAGCGCGTGCAGGACCAGGCCGCCCTTCTGATAGAGGTGCCGGTCGAAGAGATCGATCGGCGCCGCCCAGCGATTGTCGACGATGGCGCGGCGATAGCGCGCGCCGTCCTCTTCGCACCACGCGTCGAGGTCGTGCTCGAGCTCGTAGAGGTACGCGTCGCGCCCCTCGGCGTGCTCGCGCCAGACGTGCTCGAAGTACGTCGCGAAGCCCTCGT
>CAIUAC010001006.1 GCA_903896985.1 uncultured Sandaracinus sp. | reverse complement strand
CGGAGCTCCTGTCGACTGAAGGCGGCTGCGAGGCGGTCGTGCGCTGGGCGGCGCTGACGCGCCCCGTGGCGGCCGTGTGCAGCGGCTCGTGCGCGCGCGCAGCCTGCGAGAGCACCGTGGCCAGCCTGGTCAGCGGGCTCTCCGAGCGGCTGCTCGCGCTCGACGCCTCCCACGATGTGCTGCACCTCGAGGGCGAGCTGGCCGGGCGCGACGACGACGCAGACACCCGCCTCGACGTGATCGGGCCGGGCGCGCTCTCTGGGAGCTGGTCTACGCCGGGTGGCTCGAGCGCAGAGCTAGCCGCCGCCGCGCTCAGCGCGAGCAGGCGCTGACGGCGACGCAGTGGCCGGACGAGCGCGCTATCCGCTCGAGACCGTGCGCACGCTGCGCGCAGACGAAGAGACGGTCGCGCGGGACGCCCTCGCCGCGCGGCTCCGCGCGCAGCAAGCCGCCGAAGACTCCGTCGCAACGACGAGCGCCCGCGCGGCGACGCACCGCGACGAGACGGCGCGCGTCGAGCGGCGTGAGCGCGCGGCAGACAGCGCGGGGCGCCCCATCGCCGAGACGCTGCTCGCCGGCGACTGGCTGAGGCGTCGCCGCGCCGAGGCCGAGACGCTCGAGCACGCCGTCCGCGACGCCAAGCGCGAGCACGCCGCGGCGACCTCCGCCGCTGAGCTTGCGCGCTCCACGCTCGCGGACGCCCGCGCCGCGCGCGAGGCCGTCGAGAAGCACCATGCGACGTGGCTCGCGGGCGAGCGGCGCGCCGAGGAAGCGCGCGCCGAGGCCGAAGCCGAGGATGTGTTGGCAGGTCGGAGGCGCTGAGCGCGCCTCAGAGCGAGGTCAGCGCGAGCGTGTAGGTGCCGCTCGCGGTGCTCGAGTAGCCGTCCACGACGAGCTGAAAGAGCCCGACGCCGCTCGTCGACGCCGCCGTGATCTGCGACGCGGGATAGCCGCAACCGTCGTCGTCGCAGACGATGTTGCCAGTGGGCCCTTGGAGCTGCAGCAGCGTGTCGAAGGCGCTCGTGCAGGTGTTCGCGCTGATCGAGTGCGTCGTGCCCGGGCACTGCGTCCAGTGGTAGCCGTTCTCGGCACCGCCCCCGGAGCCGCACGTCGGGGCGATCCCGCTCGCGCCGCTCGTGGCCCCCGCAAAGGTGCCCGCAGCCGTCACGCGCGTGTTCGTCCCTGCCGCGGCGGCCATCACCTGCCAGCGCAGGCTGAAGGCGCCCGGCGTGACGTAGCTCGCGTGCGTGTGCACCGCGAAGTAGTGCGTGCCCGCGGTGACGACCGCGACGAGCTGATCCTGCACCGTCGAGCAGTCGTCGTCCTCGCAGAGCGCCGCCGCGCCGGGGCAGCTCATCCCGCGATAGGAGAGGCTCGTGTCGAGGCTGGAGCCGAGCGTGTCGAGGTAGATCAGGCTCCTGACGGCGACGTCCACGCGATAGAAGACCTCGACGCCGCTGAAGCCGCAGTCGGTGGTGTTCGCCGTCGCGCCGACGAGCGTGTCGGTGGCGCGCGTGCCGCTCGCGCCCGTCAGCAGCAGCGCGCCAGCGCAGGTGTCGTTCGAAGGCGCGGACGTGCCGCACACGCCGTCATCGACCGTGCCGTCGCAGTCGTCGTCGACGCCGTTGCAGACCTCAGCCCCGGCGGCGCCCGGCACGCAGGTCTGGGGCGCGCCACCGGAGCAAGCCGCCACCGTGCGCTGGCAAGCGCCGACGCCGCAGACGAGCGCGG
>CAIUAC010001005.1 GCA_903896985.1 uncultured Sandaracinus sp. | reverse complement strand
CGCGCCGGCGCAGAACGCCTTGTCGCCCGCGCCGGTGATCACGATCGCGCGGACCTCGGGGTCTCCCACGAGCTCGCGCCCGAGGCGCCCGAGCGCGAAGATCGTGTCGCGAGAGAGCGCGTTGCGACGGTCCGGGCGGTCGAGGGTGAGCACGCCGACCGCGCCGCGGCGCTGCTCGTGCACGGCCTCGGCGGCGGCCCCTACGAGCTGCAGCGCCTCGGCGAGGCGTTCGCGGCGCGCGGGCACACGGCGCATGGGCTCGTGCTGCCGGGACACGAGGCGGGCCCGTCGCGGATGCCCGCCTCCGCGTGGGCGACGTGGCATGGCGCCCTGGCGTCGCGCTACGAGGCGCTGCGCGCGCGCTTCACGACCGTGCACCTCGTGGGCTTCTCGACGGGCGCGACGCTCTCGCTCCTCTTCGCGGCCGACACGGGGCTCAGCGGCATCCTCGTGCTGCTCGCGCCGTTCGTCCGTGTGTTCCGGCCTCGGCTGTCGCCGCTCGCCCCCGAGCGCCTCGTCCGGACGCTCCGCTTCATCTCGCAGGTGCCGCGCCTTCCGCCGCCGCTGCGCGACCGCGCGACGCGGGACGAGGTCGCCCGCTGCACGACGTTCCGCACCTTCAACCTCGACGCGACACGGAGCGCGCTCGACCTCGTGGCGCTCGCCGTCGACGCCGCGCCCCGCGTGCAGGCGCCGACGCTGATCGTGCAGGGCGCGCGCGACTCCGTGGTCGACCCGGCGGGCGCCCGCGACCTCGCCGCGCGCCTCCCCGGCGGCGGGCGCCTCGCCTGGATGGCGCGATCGGATCACCTGCTCACGCTCGACGAGGACCGCGCCGAGGTCACCCGCGAGGTGCTCGCGTTCCTCGACGTGCGGACCTAGGGAAACCATCCGACCGCGACCCGACCACGGTTCGCGACCCGGCCATGGTTCGCGAGCTCCGCGAGGCAGTCGGACAGGCCCGTCCCGGCCGTCGAGACCGCAAGAGGGGCGCGTCTCGTTGATTGGCTTGCTGCTCGGAGTTGCGTGCCACGGCCGCCCCGCACAGGCTTTCTCCACGACGTCTCTGCGCGCACACGTGGTCGGTGGCCGCTTCGTCGTCGACGAGGCGACCGACCTGCCGGAGGGCACCGAGGTCGAGCTCACGTTGGTGAGCGCCGACCTCGACCCGCTCGAGGCGGCGCGCGTGCATCAGGCGCTCGACGAGGCGCTCGCCGACCTGCACGCGGGGGACGAGGGCGTCGACGCGTTGGCGTTCGTGAGCGCCCTTCGCGCACGCTGATGCTCGTCCGCTTGCTGGCGCGCGCTCAGCGCGACGTCGAAGGGACCAATGATTGGTGGCGAGCGGAGCGCCCGGGCGCGCCCAGCGCGTTTCTCGATGAGCTCGAGCGGGCGCTGCGTCTCCTCGCAGAGCCGCGGACCTCAACCTTGGTCGGGTAGCGCAACCTTGGTCGGGTAGCGGACCTCAACCTTGGTCGGGTCGCGGAGCCGATCGCGCCCTGTGATCGCGCCATGCACTACGTGTTCTACGCGGAAGTGAAGGCGGGCCTCAGG
>CAIUAC010001004.1 GCA_903896985.1 uncultured Sandaracinus sp. | reverse complement strand
TCGAGTCGCGCGACGACGGCACCGCGGAGTTGCGCGGCGCCGCCTCCGACGCCTCGACGAGCATCGCGGCGCGCCCGAACTCGATGCGCGCGCGCCCGCTGATCGGGCGCCAATCCCCGAGCGCCTCGCCGTCGAGGCGCACGTCCGGCGCGCCCGCGCTGTTGCCCGCCCAGAGGACGCTGCCGTCCCAATAGACCTCGAAGTGAAACGGCGCGACGCCGCTGCCGTTGACGATCCAGCCGCAGCGCGGATCGCAGCCGATCGCGATGCGCGCCTCGGGAATATCGCTCGACACATCCCAGAGTCCGCCCGCCGAGTCTCCCTTGAGGAGCCTCACGCGAGCCCAAGCCGTGGGAGCGGGTCGTACCTGCGGTCCGTTGCGCGACTCAGCCATCCGGCCGCCATCTTAGCGAATATTCAGCCCCCTGCGGCAGAATGCTCCGCACGGCGCTCAGCGCTGCCCGGCCGCGCGACGCTCGGCCATGTCGTACATGATCTGCGGGAGCTCATGCCCATGCGCGCGGATCATCTCGAGGCTCTTCGGCAGCTCGCCCGTCGGCACGAGGCGCGAGAGCACCTTCCCCGTCGCGTCCTTGCCGTCGTACTCGCGCACGAAGAGGTCCGCGAGCAGATAGCCGCCCTGCGGATCGTAGCCGCGCACCTCGGTGATGTGCGTGACGCAGCGCGCCCCGTCAGCGAGGCGTGACGTCTGCACGATCACGTCGACGGCGCTCGCGAGCTGCGCCCGGAGCGCGAAGAGCGGCAGCCCGACGTCCGCCATCAGCGCCATCGTCTCGAGGCGGTTGCAGGTGTCGATCGGGTAGCTCGCGTGCACCGTCGTCAGACAACCGCCATGACCGGAGGTCATCGCCTGAATCAGATCGAGCGCCTCGACGCCACGGATCTCGCCGACGACGATGCGGTCCGGGCGCATACGCAGCGTCGCCTTGAAGAGGTCGCGGATCGTCACCGCGCCGCGCCCCTTCGCGTTCGCCGGGCGCCCCTCGAGCTGCACGACGTGCGGGCGCTGCAGCTGCAGCTCGCGCGAGTCCTCGATGACGACGACGCGCTCGTCGATGGCGGCGAAGGACGAGAGCACGTTGAGCAGCGACGTCTTGCCCGAGCCCGTGCCACCCGCGACGACGATGTTCTGCTTGCAGGCGACGAGCGCCTCCATGCAATCCGCGGCGTCCTGCGTGAACGAGCCGAAGTCGAGCAGCCGCTTGACCGTCAGCGTCTCCTTGAAGAAGCGCCGGATCGCGACGGACGGCCCATCGGGCGCGGCGGGCGGCATCACCGCCTCGACGCGCGAGCCGTCCGGCAGGCGCGCCTCGAGGATCGGGCGCTCCTCGTCGACGTGCCGCCCGACGTACTGCGCGAGGTTGCGCAGCGCGGCGGCGAGCGCGTAGTGCGACGCGAACTTCGCCTCGGTCTTGTGGAGCCGGCCCTTGCGCTCGATGTAGATGTCGAACGGGCCGTTGATCATGATCTCGCTGACGGAGGCGTCGTCGAGGAACGGCTTGATCGGCTCGAAGAACGCGAGGAGCGTCTGCTCGAAGACTTCTTTCGGGATCACGGGGTGCCTGTCGCGGTAGGAGGCTGCATCGGCGCATGGACCGGCTGCACCGGCGTGTGGACCGGCTGCACCGGCGTCTGGACCGGCTGCATCGGCGTCTGGACCGGCGGCATCGGCGTCTGGACCGGCGGCATCGGCGTCTGGACCGGGGGCATCGGCGTCTGGACCGGCTCCGGCGGCAGCGGGGTCGAGAGCGCGCTGCGCGCCTCGTCGGCGTGTGCGCCCGTGGGCGCGAGCGCGAGGTAGCGCTCGAGGTGCGGCTTGGCGGTCGCCTCGTCGCTGAGCCGGTCGCGCAGCAGCATCCCGAGCACGAAGTGCGGCTCAGGCACGTCCGGCGCGGCCACGATCACGCGCTCGAGCTCCACGCGCGCCTCGTCCACGCGGTCGAGCCCGAGGTGCACCGTCGCGACGACGAAGCGCAGCCGCCAATCGTCCGCGTGCGTGCGCAGGTAGGGCTGCGCGTAGACCAGCGCCTGCCGCAGCCGCGACGCCGCGACACAGACGCGCACGAGCGGCCCGATCACCTTCGTCTCGTCGTAGCCGCGCGCGCCGGCGGCCGCGAGGTACTGCTCTGCGCGCACGAGGTCGCCCTGCGCGGCCGACGACATCCCCGTCTCGAAGAGCCGCTCCGCGCTCACCTCAGACACGGGATCGGTCGGCGGCGCGCCCTCGCGCAGCCCGCTCGCACCGCCGCACGCACCGAGCACGAGCGCAGCGACCGCGGCGAAGCCGAGCGGCGACGCGCGCCGAGAGGCGCTCACTTGGCGCTCGCCGCCTTCAGCGCCGCGGTGTCCACCAGCATCTGCAGGCGCCGCTCGAGCAGCGTGAGCCACTCCGAGTAAGGCCCCGCGAGGTGACGCGTCAGCGCGCGCAGCGAGCGCGTCTCCGCGAGCGCGTCGTCGAAGTGCCGCAGATGCAGCCCGCGCTCGAGGCGGAGCCGATGCGTCGTGTAGTCCTCTTCGATGCGCCGCGTGAGCGCCTCGCGCTCCGTCTGCATCCGGCGCGCGTCGTTCGTCTGCCCCGCCTGACCGAAGCAGACCTGCGCCTTGCCGTAGAGCGCCACCGCGGTCACGCCGTCCTGCGCGCTGAACACGTAGCGCTCGCTCTTCGCCGCAGCCGCCTCCGCCGCCTCACCCGCGTTGTGCAGCGCCGCAGGCCCGTCCGCGCCACACGTCGGCAGGGCACCGAAGAGCGGAGGCGCCGTCGCCGCCGTCTCGGGCAGATCGCCGTTCGGATCCGAGAGCAGCATCCAGCCCGCGAGCCCGATCGCGACGAACGCGACGAGCGCGATCGGCATGCTGATCTTCTGCTCCTTCGCCGCGCCCGGCTCCGTGTTGCTGACCTTGAGCTTGATCGAGCCGATCTCGATCTCCGAGCCCCACGCGAGCAGCCCGTGCTCGAACGCCGCGCCGCGCACGACCGCGCCGACGCGCGAGCCTTTCGCGATGGCGACCCAGCAGCCGTCAGGTCGAGGCGCGACCAGCAGATGCTCGGGCTCGAGCTCGTCGACGCCGGTGACGGTGATGCCCGCCGCGGGCGAGCGCCCGAGCGTCATCTGCTCGCCCTCTATCCGATGCCGCTCGGCAGTTCCATCCGGCCGCAAGACCTCGACGTACGCGTCCATGACTCCCTCAGAACCCCTTGCCCATCGAGTTCACGATGAATGGACCGAGCAAGATGATGATGATCGCGCAGAAGATCAGCATCAGGGGCCCCATCATCATGACGGCGGCCTTCGCTGCGTTCTCTTCCGCCATGATGCTGCGCCGCATCCGGAGCATACCCGCCTGAATCCGCAGCACCTGCGCGAGCGGATTGCCCTTCTCCTCTGCCTGAACGACCGCACCGACGAAGTCGCGCACCGCGTCCGTCGGGCAGCGCTCGGCGAAATTCTCGAGCGCCTGGCGCCGCGTCCGGCCGAGCTCGAGCTCCTGCAAAATGCGCCCGAATTCCTGCACCAGCGTGTCCTGCTTCGACGCCGCCTTGTCGACGAATTGCCGCAGCGCTCCCGGAAAATCGAGGCCCGCGCCCATGCAGAGCGCCGCGAGATCGATCGCCGTCGGCAGCGAGCGATTGACCTCCTTGAAGCGCCGCGCGACCTCTCCGGTCAGGCGCATATACGGCATGATCAGCCCGAGCCCCGCGAAGAAGAACGCGAACACCGAGGGCAGCTCGAACGCCGTGATCAACGACAGCCCGAGCACCGTGAAGAACGCCCCGGCGAGGAGCGTGAGCGCGATGTACTCGTCCGCCGTCAGCCCGAGCCAGTCGCCCGCGTGCACCAGCTGTTGGTCGAGCGAGCGCCGCCGGTCCGGCATCGGCAGATGCGAAATCCAGCCTGCGGTGACGCGCATCAGCGGCTCGATCATCGCGAAGAGCCCGCCCTCCTTGAGCGCCTGCGCACGCCGGAGCCCGCGGGCGCCGAGCCGCGGCGGCACGCCGGGCGGGTTGCGCGCGAGCACGAAGACGAACGACGCCACGCCGATCGCGAACAGCCCGAGCGAGAGGATGCCGATGAGGACGGTCAGCGAGGAGGGTTTGAAAAGCATCAGCGGCCTCTGCCCTAGACGTCCACTGCGAGGATCTTGCGAGCGAGGATGATCGCGCCGAGCCAGAGCGAGGTCGCGACTCCGATGATGATGTAGCCGAGGGTCGTCTCACCGAGCGGCGTGAGCCAGTGCGGGTCGACCATGTAGAGCGCGCCGAGGAGCACGAAGGGAATCCCG
>CAIUAC010001003.1 GCA_903896985.1 uncultured Sandaracinus sp. | reverse complement strand
TGCCGAGGTAGACCGACGGATCCTGCACGAAGCGCAGCTCGACCTGCGAGATCGGGCAGAACGCGCGCATCCCGTCGACCTCGACCTCGAGCCCGCCCTTGTTGAGGCCGGTGACCTTGCCCTCGACGGCAATTCCAGAGTCGCGCGCCGTCTCGATTCCGGCGAGGTTTCCAGGCTTGCCGAGCGTGCGCCCGAGGCGAATCTCCCCGTCGTCCGAGACCTCGACGACGTGCCCCTGCAGCTTGTCGCCGAGCTTCACGGTCAGCTTGCCGTCGGGGCCGTGAAGCTCCTCCGAGTTGAAGAAGCCCTCGCGGCGCCCGGGCAGCTCGACGAAGACCGACTCCTTACCCACTTGGACGACCGTGGCCTCGACCTTGTCTCCGACGCGCATCTTGGCGCGCGCGGGCACCTTCTCGGGCTCGGTCTCGAACATGTCGGCGAAGGACGTCTTCTTCTCAGTCATGGCGGCCGCTGCTTAGCACGCCCGACGCGCTCACGGCATCGGTTCGATGCGCAGTCGCAGCGTGCCCATCTGCCGGGGCACCGCGCCGGTCGTCCGAACGGGCAGCGCCAGCTCGCTCGCGACGGCCGGCAGCGCGCCGACCTCGAGATCCGCCGTGCCGACCAGCTCGTCCACCGTCGCGTCCTCGTCGTAGACGGAAAAGCGCAGCGGCAGATCCGTCAGCGGATCGAACGCGCCGGGCAGCCAGCGCAGCCACTGCGCCGCGTTGGAGTTCGTCTGGATCGGCGTGCGGTCGATCTCGCGCGCGAGCGGCACGGAGGCCGTCGTGACGTAGACGTCCGCCTCGCCCCCGATGACGTCCCAGTCGTGTCCGTCGACGGTCTGCGCGGCGACGTTCACGCTCGCGAGCTGAATCCGCACGCGCCGATGCCGCACGTCGGTCGGCGTCGCGGTCGGCGTCGTGCCCGCGACCGCGGTGCCCGTCACCGCGGGCTGCGGCGCCGAGCCCTCGGGCGCCACGCGATAGCGCAGCTGCACGGGGAGCGTCGCGCCGCTCTTGCTCGCGAGCAGCAGCAGCGTCGGGCACGCCGCGCGCGGCACGACGACGTGCACGGGCGCCGCGGTGTGCGTGAGCTCGACGAGCGGCGCCCCGCCCGGCGGCGCGACGACACGATCCGGCGCCTGAAAGCGCTGATCGAAGTAGCGCTCGAGCGGCTCCGCACAGACCGTGCGCACGATCGCGCCCTGACCCTCCTCGAGCTCGATGTCGAGCCCCTGCGCGCCTTGGGAGACGTCGATCGGCCCGACGACGTCGAGCCCGCCCGGCCACACGCGCGACCGCTGATTCACCGACCAAGGCTGCGTCGTCTCCTCGGGATACGGACGCTCCGGCGTCTCTCCGCGCGAGAGCGCGCCGACCATGAAGTCGACCTGCCGGCGGTCGAGCGCGTACGTCATCGTGAAGCCGCCGCCGAGCCGCTCGCGCAATTGCGTCGAGCCGATCTCCGCGACCTGGTCGCGCGCCATCTCGCTCGGGCTCGTGCCGAAGACGGGCATCACGCCGCCGACGACCGACGTGAAGAAGCCCGTCGCCTCCGCCGTGACGAGCCCGCGCGGGGTGATGTGCGCGCTCACCGCGCCGCCCTCCGGCGGGCGCATCCACAAGGTCGCGAGCCTGCGCGCGCGGTCGTAGCCGACGTCGATGTCCACGCTCAGCGAGGCGTCCATGTCGACGAGCAGATACTGCCGCACGCGGAAGCCCGACGACTCGCGGTCGACCCACGTCCAGCCCATGCCGCCCATCATCAGGGCGAGGTGCCCATCGCGGATCTGCGCCTCACAGCGCCGGATCCACCAGCGCCCGACGCTCGCCTGCTTGCCCGCCGCGGGGCCGTGCGCGTCGCCCTCGCCCGGTAGCCCGATGTAGCTGCCGAGGAGCCGCGGACAGAGCTGCGGAGTCAGCACCTCGGTCAGCAGCGCGGCGACCTCGTCGTCGTGCGCCGTGGCGTCGCTGACGGGGGCCTCTCCGCCGCTGCCGCCAGCGGTCGCGGTGTTCGCCGAGGCGGTGTTCGCCGTGGTGGCGGTCGCCGTCGCAGTGCCGCCGCCGCAGCCGACGAGCGCCCACAGCATCACTACGCTTGATCCGAACGATGGGATTCGAAGTCGCATCTCGATTCCTGATGTGGGGCGGGGCACCTCCTCCGCCGAGCGCTCGTTCGGCGACGAGGTGCGCCTCGACCCGAACAGCGAGACCTGGTTCCCGGCAAGTCGCGAGAACATTTCTGTTATAACGCGCGCAGTGGATCTCGCAGGGGTGATTGTGGCGGAGGGGCTCGTCGCGGCTGCGGCGGTCGAGGAGGCGCGCCTCGAGTCCGTGCAGGCCTCGCGGCCGCTCGCCGAGGTCCTCGTCGATCGCGGCCTCGTCAACGAGGGCGTGCTCGCTGATGCGCTCGCGCGCGCCGCCGGTAGGACCGTCGTCGACCTCGCGGGCGGCTCGCTCGACGCGGAGGTCGTGCATCTCGTCCCCGAGGAGCTCGCGCGCCGCTACCTCGCCGTGCCCGTCGCGCCCGATCGCCTGACGGCCTCTCTGCGCGTCGCCTTCGTGGATCCCTTCGACACGGCGGCGATCGCCGCGGTCCAAGAGGTGACGGGCCTCGACGTCGACGTGCTCGTCACGACGGTGTCCGCGCTCCGCGCGCTGCTCGATCGCCAATACGGGCGCCCCGAGCGCTCGAGTCGCTTCCTCATCCCCGTCGACAAGGAAGACGACCTCGCGCCCGAGACGACCCGGCGCACCGACGTCGAACCTCGCGCCGAGCGCGGCTACGGGACCGCGCCCGCCTATCGCATCAACGAAGAGGCGACCCCCGAGCAGCGACACGAGGCGTTGTTGCTCGCGCTGATCGAAGCCGGAGCGCTGTCCCGCGCGGACTATCTCGCGGTGCTGAGACGCCTCGTCGAGCCCCGCTGAGGCGCACTCGTGACTCCGCGCGTCACGTGCATTTCCTGACATCCGTGGAGCGACCGCGACTCCCGAGTCACGCTGCGCAGCGCGTCATTTGCAGGGGATTGCGCAAATTGCCGACGTTCTCGCGGCGGCCTGAGAAGTGCTTGAACGCTGCGTAGAGCACCGCATGGAATCTATCGTTGTAGGCGCCGGCGCCCATCCTTGACACCGTTGCGAGACACCCATACGGTTCGCGCGCGTGTACGCGGTCGACACAAATCACCGCTTCCTAAGGCTTTCGGAGGTTTACAGATGAATAGGCAGTGGGGCTCTCTCGGATTGTTCGTGGCGCTGGCGATGGTCGGCGTGGGCTGTGGCGATGACGATGTCGTGGCCACCGACGGCGGCCACATCATCACTCTCGATTCGGGAGCTGATTCTGGCCCGAGCGACGGCGGCGCGGACCTCGGTCCCGTGGCCGACGGCGGTCCTTCCTGCGCGGTCGGTCGCGCCTGCGACGTGGCGCGCGGCTGCAACGGCCTGCTCGCCTGTCAGGACGAGATTGCGTACACGCAGGGCGGCGCCATGGGCGAGCCTGTCTACCTGCCGGACGGCGGGACCACGATGTACAACGGCCTCTACTTCCAGGGCGGCTACTGCACGAACGCCGACATCTCGAACGCCGGCTCGCGCGAGGGCGCGCCGGGCGCTTGTGACCCGAACCCGGCCGACACCACCCCCGGCATGGACGGCTGCCCCGCCTGCGCGAAGTGCACCTCGATCGGCCCCGACGCGATGGGCATCAACATCGTGCAGTGTTATCAGCGCTGCTCGCCGAGCGCGACGAGCAACCCCTGCCGCGCCGGCTACACCTGTGACTTCGGCAGCCAGGTCTGCATCTTCGGCTGCCAGACCGACCAGGAGTGTCAGCTCTACCGCGCGGACACGAACGGCAACGGCGTGCTCGAGTCGGATCCCCCCGCGGCCGGCGGCGTTCCCCCGGACCACCTGACCCTCGACGTCGCGGGCGGCGCGACCTGCAGCGCGACCACCGGTCGCTGCACGCAGCCCGGCGCGGCCGGCGCGACCTCGGGTAGCACCTGCGTCCTCGACAGCGAGTGCGAGATGGACGGCCGCTGCCTGGGCGAGATGAGCTACTCCGACTTCCCGGGCGGCTTCTGCACGAAGTTCGGCTGCGACGTCCTCGGCTGCGCGGCCGGCGGCAAGTGCCTCGACCTCGGCGGCGGCACGAACCTCTGCACGACCCCCTGCAAGATCAACAGCGTCGCCGCGGACGCGAACACGGGCGTCGGCTCGCACGACGACTCCTGCCGCCCCGGCTTCGCCTGCTTCTGGGACGGCCTGAGCTCCCCCGCCGTCGCCATCAACGGCGGCTGCTTCCCCGGCAACTACAACGCCGTCACCACCGAGAACATCGGCTCTTCCTGCAACGACCCGGACGGCCCGGCGGGCGACCGCAGCTCCGACGAGCAGTGCTGGTCGCCGTACGGCCTCGGCCGCTGCATCTTCGATGCGACGGTCGGCTCCTGCACGATCCTCGGCTGCTCGATGCTCCCGACCGACGCGTGCGGCACGGGCAACTCCTGCGTCGACCTCGGCGGCGGCACCTCGGCGTGTCTCCGTGACTGCACCGCGGCGACGGATTGCAGCGCGGACGCGGGTCGCCCGACCTTCGGCTGCGTCGACCTCCTCAGCACCGGCGCCAAGAAGTGCTGGCCCGGCTGTCTCGCGACCGCCGACTGCAACACCGGCTACGTCTGCAACGGCGCGACGGCGACCTCGCTCGGCGAGTGCGTGCTGATGTAGGCTGACCGGGCGCAGCACGCTGCGTCCAGTCCACTCGAGGAGGCCCTGGCGCTTGACGGCGCCGGGGCCTTCTGTCATTTACCGGCTCCCTTTCGCGGTGGACCGCGGTCCATCCCAGCAAGCCCCAGGAACTCACCATGTATCTCTTCGGATCCAAGAAGCCCCGCAGCAAGGACCGCTCCCGCGGGAGCCGCAAGACCGCCGCCCACAAGGCGAAGAACCGCCGCCGCGTGAACCGCATGCACGGCCGCAAGATGGGCCAGCGCCTCTAGCCTTTCGCTGCGCTCGACCGACTGAAGCCCCGCACGCTCACGCGCCGCGGGGCTTCGTCGTTCCGTCCGCATCGGTCGTCCGCGCGGCGCCGTGCTACCGTCCGCCCGAATGACCCAGCCTTCCGCACCGCCAGGCCAGCAGCGCACCATCTTCGTCGTCAGCGACTCGACAGGCGAGACCGCCGAGCGTGTCGTGCGCGCGTCGCTGCTCCAGTTCCCGAGTCACAAGGTTCGACTCCGCCTCTTCACGCGCATTCGCGATCGCGAGGCCGTCGCCGACGTGCTGCAGAAGGCGGGCGAGGCTGGCGCGCTCGTCGTGTTCACGCTCGTCTCGCCGGGCCAGCGCGAGGTCTTCCACGCGATGGCGCGGCAGTACGACGTCGAGGCGGTCGACGTCATCGGCGCGATCATCGCGAAGGTCGGCACCTTCCTCGACGACTCGCCGATCAACATCCCGAGCTCGTCGATGCCGCTCAGCGAGGAGTACTTCCGCCGCGTCGAGGCGATCGAGTTCGCGGTCAAGAGCGACGACGGCAAGGAGCCGCGCAACCTGCGCAAGGCGGACCTCGTCCTCGCGGGCGTGTCGCGCACGAGCAAGACGCCGCTGTCCACGTACCTCGCGGGCCGTGGGCTGCGCGTCGCGAACGTGCCGCTCGTGCTCGGCGTCTCGCCGCCGTCGGAGCTCTTCGATCTCCCGGCAGAGCGCGTCGTCGGGCTCACCGTCGACATCGAGAAGCTGCTCGAGATTCGGCGCGCGCGGCTCGTGCTCCTCGGCATGCCGGCCGAGACGAACTACGGGCTCCGCGAGCACGTGCGCTCGGAGCTCGAGTTCGCGAACGACATCTTCCGCGAGCACCCCGAGTGGACCGTGATCGACGTCAGCGGTCGCGCGATCGAGGAGACCGCCGCGATCATCCTCGAGGCGTACAAGGACCGCGAGGAAGAGCGCCGCGCGTCCATGACCGAGCCGCCCCCGCCGGCCTGAGCCGCGCGGGCGCGCTCAGCGGCTGCGTCGGACGTACTCGTCCGGCACGGCCGTGAACATCTGCGAGAGGATGCCGTCTGCCACCCGCAGGCGGCGCGAGAGCTCGCGCGCGATGTTCCGCACGAGGAGCGCGTAGGCCTTCACGTCGCGTTGGAACAGCAGCCCGTCGACGTGCTCGGCGCTCATCCGCACGAGCATCGTCGGCGCGACCGCGCGGACCGTCGCCGAGCGCGGCTGCACGTCGAGGATGGCCATCTCGCCGAACCAGTCGCCCGGCCCGAGCAGCGCGACGCGCACCTCGCCTCCGCGCCCGAGCTTCACGACCTCCAGCTCACCCGCCACGATCACGTACATCTCTTGCGCCTGATCGCCCTCGCGCACGACGACGGTGCCGATGTCCGCGTGCTCGGTCGGAAGTTCGCGCGCGAGCACGACGAGCGACTCGTCGTCGAGCTCACCGAAGAGCCCGATATCGCGCAGCATGGCCGACGTCACCCGCGGCCGACCCGCGCCGGTCTCGTCTCGATTCGTGGCGGTCATCGTCATCCCCTCCCAGGCGAACAGCGCGCCCGCCATCGTGCGTGAGCTTGCCTTCGCAGGCAAGGGAGGAGGCCGTTCGCTTTACGGGAACGGTCCGAGCCCGCTACCATGCGGAGGCTGATGTCGTGTCGTGCTCGAGCAAGCGGGGCGGGGGAGCCGCGGTGTCCGTGAGTCACGACTCGCTCGACCTCCCGCGCGCCTTCGGTCCCTACCTGCTGCTCCGCCGCCTCGCGGTGGGCGGGATGGCGGAGGTGTACGTCGCGCGCGCCCGTGGGATCAGCGGCTTCGAGAAGCTCGTCGCGATCAAGGTCATCCACCCGCGCTACTCCGAGGACGAGCACTTCATCCAACTGCTCGTCGAGGAGGCGAAGATCTCCGTCCTGCTGACGCACGTCAACGTCGGG
>CAIUAC010001002.1 GCA_903896985.1 uncultured Sandaracinus sp. | reverse complement strand
GCTGGGCCTGGTCGCTGGCAAGCCGTAGGCTGGGCCTGGTCGCTGGCAAGCCGTAGGCAGAACCGCTAGCGGCTCACCAGCTGCCGAGGTCCATGACCTCGCCGGCGTCTTCGTCCTCGAGCACGCCGCCTGTCGCGAGCTCCATCGCGGCCGAGAGATCCACGCCGAGGTAGACCTCGCGCTGCACGTCCGAGCGCAGCGGCAAGAGCCTGGAGCGCACGCCGACGTGCGAGAGCAGCACGTTGATGGCGCGCACGAGCCCGCGGATCGTGATCGTCTGCCCGGGGTCGAGGTCGCGGAGGTCGATCTCGTTGGTCTCGAGGGACTCCTCGTAGTCGTCGACGACCGCGGCGATCTGCTCGCCAGCGCGTAGCACGAGCTGCCCGTCCAGGCCGCCCCCGATGCGCTCCATGACGACCACGCCCACCTCCGGCGCGAGCGCGGCGATGCGCTCGACGAGGCGCAGGGCGGTCACGGCGTCGTCCTCACGATGGACGAAGTAGCGGTCCCGCGCGCGGCGGCTCGCGGCGATCGCGGCGTCGCCGCCAGCGCCGTAGTACGTCTCGAGCAGATCGATGCTCCGCGCGAGGCCGCGGCTGGTGCGCAGCTGTTGCGCCGTGACGGCGCGCGCGAGCTCGCGGTCGTCGAAGTCCTGCAGCAGGCCCGCGTCGCGCAGCGCCTTGACGAAGGCGAGGTCGGCGTCGCTCGGCAGCGGCATCGGTTGCGGCCCGGGCGCGTTCATCCGCGCGGCGGGCGGCGGAGGCGGCGGCATGACGGGGGCACCGCTCGCTCGGGGGACGAGGGGGATCGGTGCTGCGGAGGGCGGGCTCGGGAGGGAGGGCGGCCGGGAGGGCATAGGACGACGGGCAGTAGGATAGACCAGCGTCCCTGGTCGGCGCTATGGGAACAGCGAGCGCAGGAGGGGTACCAGGCGCGAATCGTCGCAGCCGTCGATGGTCACGACGGCGCGCGGCGTCTCGACGCGCAGGCGCACTGCGCCGGGGGCGGCAGGCACGGCGGACGTTGGCGCTGCGGCTGTCGGCGGCGGGGCGACGCGCACCTCGACGGTGCGTCCCCCGCCCGCGTAGCGCAGCACGCACTCGCCGCCTTCGAGCACGCCCGTCGGCTCATCGCCCGCCATCAAGCCTGCGCCGCACGCCGCCTGCACGTCGCTCGGGAGCAGCAGCACCGCGTCGCAGTCGAGGTGCGCGCCCGGCGCGGGCACGGGCCCGCCCGCGACGTTCCAGGCGACGAGGCGCTCGGTCGTCTGGATCGGGATCAGCCCGCGCGCGGGCGGCGGTGAGAAGCGCTGTTGCTGCTCGACGACGCCGACGTCCGGGCAGTAGGTCTCGTCCTGCGTGTGCGTCGTCGCGATGGGGAACGGCGCGCCGATCGGGTAGTGACACGCGCGCTCGACCGTCGCGCAGCCCGCGAGCGACACGCCGCGCAGCGTCCGCGGCGCGCGGTCGATGCGCAGCACGCGCGCCTCGCAGGGGATGGACACGCCGCGCTCGGCGAGCGTGTACGACCACGCGGCGCCCTCCTCGATCGGGGCCCGCAGCAGCGGCACGAGCGCGCGGCCGTGATCGTCGACGCGCGCGATCTCGGTCGCCGTCACGCGGAAGCGCTCGGGCGTCGGTCCTGCGCCGCCGAAGACGACCGCGACGCCCGTCGCGTCGACGCCCGTCACGCCGAAGACGCGCGGGATGGTCCCGTCGCTGCCGCCGCGCGTGCGCCAGCGGTCCCCGCGCGCGAGCGGGAAGTAGCGCGCGAGCGGGAGCGCGCCGGCCGTCGTCGTCG
>CAIUAC010001001.1 GCA_903896985.1 uncultured Sandaracinus sp. | reverse complement strand
CTGCATGCTCTCTCCAGCGGACCACGCAGCCCGCTCGCCTGGAACGGTCGGACCAGCCCGCCGCTTGAGGGCAGCGTGGCACATAGAGAGTAGTCCCGGCCACCAAACGGCGCCCCGCTCGAGGAGCCGACGACGGCGGTATTGACCCCCTTGGCGGCCTCTGCGACGCTGCCGCATGGCTTTGTCCGTTCGCGATTCGCGGCTCTCGACGAGGCTCCGCCTCGCCCCGACGCGCTACGAACCCGTCGCGCGGCTCGCCGTCGGAGGGATGGCCGAGGTCTGGCGCGCGCTCGCCATCTTCGAGCACGGAGAGCGCCACCCCGTCGCGATCAAGCGCGTTCTGCCGGCGCTCTCGGCCGACCCGCTCTATCGGCAGATGTTCGAGGACGAAGCGCGCCTCGGGATGCTGCTGCACCACCTGAACATCGTCCGGATTTACGACGCGCGCGCGGTCGCCGGCACCTTCCTCATGGTGATGGAGCTCGTCGACGGCTCCACGCTGAAGGCGCTCTTCGACCACGCCCAGGCGCGCGGCGTGGGCTTCCCGGTCCCGGTCGCGCTGTACATCGTGGGCGAGCTAGCGCGCGCGCTCGAGTACGCGCACGTCGCCGTCGACCAGGACGGGAAGCACCTCGGGATCGTCCACCGCGACGTCTCTCCCCACAACGTGCTGCTCGGTCGAGACGGCGCGGTGAAGCTCGCCGACTTCGGGCTCGCCAACGCCGCCTCGCACCACGTTCAGGTGGCCGAGGGGATGGTCGGCGGCAAGCTCGGCTATCTCGCGCCCGAGGTCGTCGCGCAGAAGCCGACGACCCCACAGGTGGACGTCTTCGCCGCCGGAATCGTGCTGTGGGAGGCGCTCACCGGGCGGCGGCTCTTCCACGGCACGACGGACGCGGAGACCGTCCAAGCCGTCGCGCGCTGCGAGATCACCCCGGCCTCCCACTTCAACGCGGCGGTCCCCCCCGAGGTCGACGCGCTGCTCGCGCGCGCGCTCGACCGCGACCCGCTGAAGCGGCTCGCCGGCGCCCAAGCGCTCGTCGATGAGCTCGACGCCCTCATCCTGCAGGTGGACCACGAGGTCAGCGCCAAGGACGTCGCGCTGCTCGTCGGGCTCTTCCTGGCACAGCAGCGCGCCAAGCCTCCCGAGCCCTCGGCGGCGGTCGCGGCGCTGCTCGCCGAGGAGCTCGCGCACTTCGTCGTCGCCGCCGACGGCGGAGTCGCGGCGGGCGCGGCGCCGCTCGACCCGCACGACTTCACCTGGAAGCGCTGACCGCACGCGCCCCCTCGATCGACGCGCGACGCGCCCTCAGGGCAGCGCGCTGAACAGCGGCGACACGACCTCGTCGAGCGCAGCCATCGCCGACGCGAGCGCCCGCGGCACCCGGACGCTGTGATGCCCGATGCGCAGCGTGTCCGTGCGCGCGCCCTGCGGCTCGAGGAACGCGGCTGCGAGCCGCTGCCCCGCGGAGGCGATCGACTCGAGCGTGGGCACGTCCGGCGGGGGCGGCAGCCGCGGGTAGTCTTCGCGCAGCAGCCCATCGAAGCGCGCTCGAAACGTGGGCGCAGAGAGGACCGCGAGCGCGTAGTGCACCACCGTCGAAGGCGCGACGGCGACGCCGAGGCGGTCTTCCCAGGCGCGCACCTCGACGTTGGGCTCGCCCTCTGGCGAGTGCGTCGGAAACGCGCGCGACCGGCACGACGAGCGCACCGACAGCCAGCAGTTGTCGAGCACGACGTCCACCACGCCGGCGTGCGTGAACGGCAGCGTGCCGCGGTCTTTGCGTGCCGTCACCAGCGCGAGCCTCGAGTGCGTCATCGCGCGGGCGAGCTCGGGTCGCGGCCGATGACAGAGCGGCGTCACGACGCCATGCCAGCGCAGATCGAGGGGGCGGTAGGCGAGCGGCGCGATGAGCTCGTCGCCGCGCTCGAGCGCCGCGCGGAGCACCCGGCGCGCGCGGGCCGGATCGAAGTGCGCGGACGCCCGCAGCACCGGCGCGAGGTCGGCGTCGGTCGCGCCATCGGCGAAGCGCTGCAGCCGCTCGAGCAGGCGCGCGCGATCGGCGTCGACGACCACGGAGTCGCGGTTGGTCTGTACGCCCTCGCGATGAAACGGGAACAGCGCGTCGACCGAGGGCCAGGCGTCGTAGCTCGCCGACGCGCGCGCGCCGACCGTCACGGAGAGCCGATGCGCCGGCGCGGTCGGCACGAACGCGGCGCCCCGTACTCCGCCTCGGGCGAGGGCCTCGCGCTTGTCGCTCGCCGAGCCGTGCACGCGCGCATAGGTGACCTCCGCGGCGCGCGGCTCGGCGTGCCCCGGTCCGCGCGCGCCGAGGGTGATCGCCACCGACGGACGCACGCCGAAGACGTTCTCGTCGGCGCCGCGCCCATGCGCGACGAGCGCGCTCCCGCCGAGGTCGACGACCTCGAGCGCGTCGAACCAGCGCAGCAGCGCCGCGCGCATCCCGCGATGCACGGGGCCGTCCAAGAAGGACGCGTTCGTCACGAGCGCGAGGACCCCGCCCGCCGCGCTGCGCCGCACCAGCTCAGCGCCCCAGCGGAAGAAGCGCACGTAGTCGTCGGAGAGCACGCCCAGCTTGCGCTCGCCGCGGACGTCGGCGCGGAACTCGGCGAGCATCGTCTCCGAGAGGCTCGCCCCGCGCGACGCGCTGCGCCCGGCCCACGGCGGATTGCCGAGCACGACGAGCGCTGCGCCCTCGAGCAGCGGCTCCCCCGACGGCGCGAGCGACGCGAGCGTGTCGGCGACACGCAGGTCGAGGCGAGCGCCCGCGCGCGCGGCTTCGGCGTGCAGCACCGTGCGCGCCGCCTCCACCGCCGCCTCGTCCACGTCCAAGCCGATGAGCGCGCGCGTGCGCCCCAACCGGGACGATTCGTTGGCCGCCGCGGCCAGCCAAGCGGCGCCAAACACGCCCGTTCCGCACGCCGGGTCGATGAGCACGACGTCGCGGCCGGGACACGCGCGCGTCACCGCCTGCCAGGCGCGCTCGGCCATGAACGCCGCGACCTCGCGCGGCGTGTGCACGATCCCACGGGCGCGCTTTCGCTCAGGCTCGGACGCGCGGAGGGCCGCGTCACGGGCGCGCGCCTCGCGCTCTGCCGCAGCCTCTGCGTCGTGCGTCGTCACGGTCGAGCGGCGTAGCACGAGCGACCCGAGTCCTCCCCCGCCGGGCACACCCGAGGCGTCCGCTCCTTGTTTCTTTCCCTATCGTGCGTAGTTTCCCGCTGAGGCCTATGGGGACCGACGGCCCAGACGAGCACGACCCTGAGACCGTTTCCGAACTCCCCTCGCGGGAGCACGCTGGCGTTGCGCCGACCGACCCTGCCCCCCGTCCGTCAGGGCCCTGGCGCATCCACGCAGCGGAAGCGTTTGCGCCCGGCACGGTGGTCGACTCCAGCTACCGTATCCTCGATCGCCTCGGTGAAGGCGCCATGGGCATCGTGCTCCGCGCGCACGACATCCGCCTCGACCGCGACGTCGCGATCAAAGTCATTCGCCCGTCGGTGGTCGAGCGCCCGGACGCGCGGGCGCGCTTCCTCCGCGAGGCGCGCGCGATGGCCCATGTGCGCCACCCGAACGTCGTCGAGGTGCACGCCCTCGGCGAGTGGCACGCCCTCCCGTACATCGTCATGGAGTACATCCACGGCATGACGCTCGACGAGTGGCTGACCCTGCGCGAGGGTCGTCCGCTCGCGCTCGAGGAGGGCCTCTCGATCCTCGACCAGCTCTGCCTCGGCGTCGAGGCGATCCACGCCTCCGGGGCGGCGCACCGCGACCTGAAGCCGAGCAATGTGCTCGTCGGCGCGGGGTTCCGCGTCGCGGTGGCGGACTTCGGCATCTCCCGCTCCCTCGCGGACGCGGGGCTCTCGGCGTCGCTCGGCTCGGGGACTCCCGCGATGATGGCGCCGGAGGTCGTCCTCGGTACGGTCGCCGGAGCGCACGCCCTCGCGTATGTCGACGTGTACGCGCTCGGCATCCTCGGGTATCGCCTGCTCGTCGGGCGCTTCCCGTTCGAGGGGCGCGGCTCCGAGGTGATGGCCAAGCAGGTATCGGACCCCCCGCCGCCTCCGCGCTCGTTGCGCCCCGACCTTCCCGCGGCGTTCGAGCAAGTCCTCCTCGATGCGCTCGCCAAGTCCCCGAGAGACCGGATCGCGTCCGTGTCGGCGCTGCGCGCTGCCCTCCAGGCCGCACGCGAAGCGGCGCGGCGCCCCGCCCATCAGCTCCGCTTTCTGGTCGCTGAGGACGACCCAGCGTTTCGGGGCCTGGTCACGCAGATCCTGCTGCGAGGCTTCCCGGGCGCGACGGTCGAGCAGGCGCCTGACGGGGTCGCCGCGCTCGCGGCAGCCGAGCGGAATCCCCCGAGCGCGCTCCTCAGCGATCTCGATATGCCGTCGATGTCGGGCCTCGAGCTCACCGCCGCCGTGCGCGCGAGCCCGCGCCTCGCGAAGGTCCCCATCGTCATCATGACCGGCAAAGGCACACCCGCCGATTGGCAGACGCTGTCACGCCTCGGTGCGAATGCCCTCCTCGTCAAGCCCTTCGACTCGACCCATGCCATCGCACTCCTGCGGGCGCTGATCGACGTCCCACACAAGGCAAAGGCCCCTTGACGCTCAAGCCGCTCGCCCCTCAAAGCCTCGACGAGCTACGCGACCCGGACACGCTCGCCGGTCGCCTCTTCGCCGAAACGCCCCTGCCATGGCTCGTCGTCGACGCTCACGGAGCGATCGTGCACGCGAATCCACGCGCAGCGGCCGCGTTCGGCTGGCCGCCTGCGGAGCTCATCGGGCAGCCGATCGAGGTGCTCGTCCCCGCCCGACACCGCGAGCGGCATCCGGCGCTCCGCGGCGCGTTCATGGAGAGCGCGCACGCGCCTCGCATGGCCAAGGGTCTCGAGGTGACGGCCCTCCGACGCGACGGAAGCGAGTTCTTCGCCGAGATACACCTCGCGCCCCTCGCCGTCGGCGCCGAGCGCTATGCGGTGGTCACGGTCCTCGACGTGAGCACCTGCCACGACGAAGCGGCGCACCTGCGCGACCTCGCCGATCGCCTCGCGACCGCCAACGACTCCCTCCGCGACCAGGGCACCGCCCTCGCGGAGATCGACGCCGAGAAGAACGCCGTCCTCGGCATGGCGGCGCACGACCTGCGCACGCCGCTCGCGGTCGTCGTCGGCTATGCAGAGCTGCTCGCCACCGCGTCGCCCTCCGAGCCGCTCGAGGCACACCGCGAGATCGTGGACGTCATCCTCCGCACGGCGAAGGTGATGCGGCGCATCCTCGATGATCTGCTCGATTGGTCGGCCATCGAGTCCGGCACGCTGCGGCTCGCGCGCTATCCCATCGACCCGGTGATCGTGGCGGCCGACGCCGTCGCCCTCGCGAGCCTGCCCGCCGCGCGGCAGGGAATCCCGCTCTCGCTCGAGGCCGACCCCGTGCTCCCGCCCATCGACATCGATCCTGACCGCATCAGCCAGGTGCTCGGCAACCTCCTCGGCAACGCCCTCAAGTACTCACCGGCGGGGCATCCGGTGTGCCTCCGCGTCGGGCAGAGCGGTCCAGACGCCGTCGAGTTCGCCGTGATCGACCGCGGGCAGGGCATCTCCGCAGAGTCCGTGTCGCACCTGTTTCGCCCATTCGAGACCGGGGGCAACAAGCCAGTCGACGGCGAGCGTGCCATTGGGCTCGGGCTCGCCATCGTCAAACGCATCGTCGACGCCCACCACGGCTCCATCGCCGTCGAGAGCGTGCCGGGCAGCGGTTCCACATTCCGCGTGCGTCTGCCGGTCAAGCACCTCAGTTTGCCGCCGCCGCCCCGCCGCTGAGAGGCGGGACCTCCGCGCACGCCGGCGCGCCGGGGTTCAACTGACGAAGCGGTCGAGCAGCACGAACGCGAAGAACGCGACCGACACATAGCCATTGAGCTCGAAGAACGCCTTGTCGATCTTCGTGAGGTCGCTCGGGCGCACGATGCTGTGCTCGTAGACGAGCAGCGCGCCCACGACCGCGACGCCGACGAAGTACGCCGGCCCACGCGCGAGCACGAAGCCCACGGCCCCAAAACACGCGAGCGTCCCGACGTGCATCACGGCGCTCAGCCACAGCGTCCCGCGCACCCCGAGCGCGACGGGGATCGAGCGGAGTCCTTGCCCGCGATCGAACTCCCGATCTTGCAGCGCGTAGAGCACGTCGAAGCCAGCGACCCAGAGCGCGACTCCCACGACGAGCAACCAAGGGGCGGCCGTCACCGGCGCGCCCATCGCGATCCAGGCGCCGCCCGGCGCGATGGCGATCGCCGCGCCGAGCACCACATGACAGAACGACGTGAAGCGCTTGGTGTACGAGTAGCCGAGCGCCAACCCGAGCGCGATCGGCGAGAGCGCGAGCGGCAGCGGACCGAGCAGCGCTGCGCCGCCGACGAACATCGCGCAGGTGACGACGACGAGCACCGCCGCCGCCCGCGGGCTGACCTGCCCGCTCGGGATGTCGCGCGTCGCGGTGCGCGGATTGAGCGCGTCGAAGCGCCGGTCGACGAGGCGATTGAACGCCATCGCCGCGCTCCGCGCCGTCACGACGCAGAGCACGATGAGCGCGACACGCCACCAAGTCGGGTGTCCGGAGCGGGACGCGAGCACCGCCGCAGCGAGCGCGAACGGCAGCGAGAACACCGAGTGCGCGATGGTCACGAGCGAGCCGAAGCGCTTGAGTTGCGCCGCGACAGGCGGGGCTTCGTCGAGGGGAGTCGTGCTCATACCGGCCTCTCTGCTGCCGCGAGCGTGCCAGTCGGTCGCACGAGGATATCTCGCCGACTCGCACGCTCCGACAAGACGTACGCCTCTGGATCAGCCGGAATCGCGCCCTCGGCGTGCGGGAACGCGAGCACGCCGGGCGTGAGACCCGGGGCGAGCCTCCCGACGAACGCCTCGACGCGGAGCGCGTCGGCGCCCCACCCCGTCGCCATCGCGAGGAGGGCGCGCGGCTTGACGTGCGGGAAGCGAGCACGGAGCACGCGCGCCTCGGCGAGCACATCGAGGCTCGGCGACGAAGCGAGGGAGTCCGTCCCGAGCGCAGGGCGAATCCCGGCACCCAGCACCGCGTCGAGCGGCGGCCAGCGAACCTCGATGTGCAGGTTCGAGCGCGGGCAGAGCACGACGGGCGCGCCGGACTCCGCGACGAGCGCGAGCTCGTCCGGGCGCGCGTCGGTCAGGTGCACGAGGAGCGCGTGCGGCCCGAGCGCAGAGCGCGTCTGCGCATAGCGCACCGGATCGAGCGCGGGAGGTGCCCAGTCCGCCGGCGGCGCCCCACGCGAGCGCAGAAAGTCGAGGAACGGGCCCGTTCCGTCGAGCAGAAACGCCCGCTCCGCGGCGTGCTCCGCGAGGTGCACGCTCGTCAGCGCGCCTGCCTCGACCGCCTCGCGGCAGATCCCCTCGAAGGTGTCCGGATGCAAGGAGTAGGGTGTGTGCGGCGCGAGCGTCACCGAGACATTCTCGGGCAACGCGCCGAGGGAGCGCAGCAGCGCGCGCGTCTTTTCCAGCGTCGACTCGGCCCCTCGTCGAGTGAGTCCGAAGACCTCCGCGAAGACGCGCGCGACGAGCGGCAACCCGCCGAGCAGGGGCACGCTGCCGAGCGAATTGGACACGTCGCCCACCGCCGCCGTTCCCGCGCGCAGCAGCTCCGACACGCCCTCGGCGATCGCGTCCGAGTCCGCGTCGGTGCCGCGCTCGGCGCGGAGCGCGACCAAGCGAGCGACCCAAGGCGCAAAGCCCTGCCCGCCGGGCACCTGCCCGCGCAGCGCAGAGAGCTCGAGGTGCGTGTGCGCGTTCACCAAGCCCGGCATCAACACCGCGCCGCGCGGCGAGTCCCACGCTGCCGTCGAATACTCGCCTCGGAGGACGTCCACCGTCCCGACCGCCACGATGGCGCCGGCTCGGTCGACGACGACCGCGCCATCGCGAATCGGCGGTGAATCCCCATCGCCGACCAGCAGCCAGCTCCCTGAAATCCCGCGCATCTCAGCCACTCAGGACGGCGTCGTCAGCCACTGATAGCGCATGTTGCGGCGCGCGACGGTGAAGCCCGCGGCGCGCGCGTGACGCTCGATCTGCTGTGCGTCCATGGTGAACGTCGTCCCCGCGCTCGACACCACGTTCTCCTCGAACATCGTCGAGCCGAGGTCGTTCGCGCCATAACGCAGGGCCAACTGCCCCACTCCCGGCCCCTGCGTGACCCACGAAGACTGGATGTTGCGCACGTTGTCGAGCACGAGGCGCGCGAGCGCCTGCATGCGCAGATAGAGCACCGTGCCAGTGTCGCCGGCGACCTGCTTCACGCCCTGATCGTGCTGATAGTCCCAGCAGATGAACGCCGTGAAGCCGCCCGTCTCGTCTTGCAGATCCCGCACCTTGAAGAGGTGTGCGAGCCTGTCCACCGCGGTATCCGTCGTGCCGTACATCATCGTCGCGGTCGTGTGGAGCCCGAGGCGATGCGCGACTCGCATACACTCGAGCCACTCGGCGCTCGTGCACTTCGCCTTGGCGATCTTGCGGCGCACGCGGTCCGTCAGCACCTCTGCGCCGCCGCCTGGGAGCGAGTCCATCCCCGCCGCCATCAGCCGCCTCAGCACCTCGTCGATCGTCGTCGGCTCGCCGCACTCGGTCTCGAGACGCGCGAGTCCCCATATCTCCTCGGGCGAGAGCGCGTGCAGCGCGACGTTCGGGAACTCCGACTTCCACCAGACGAAGAGCTCTTCGTACCAAGTGAGGCGCAGGTCCGGGTTGATCCCGCCCTGCAGCAACACCTGCACTCCGCCCGCGTCGACTACCTCTTGGATCTTCGCGCGCAGCTCCTCGCGCGAGAGCACGTAGACGTCCCCATGCCCAATGGGCCGATAGAACGCGCAGAAGCGACACGCGACGGTGCACGCGTTGGTGTAGTTGACGTTGCGATCGACGATGTAGGTGACCACGCCCTCGGGATGCAGGGCGCGGCGACGCGCGTCGGCGGCGAGCCCGAGGTCGAGCGTCGGCGCGTCCTCCGCGAGCCGCAGCGCCTCGTCGAACGAGAGGCGCCCGCCCTCGGCGGCGAAGTCGAGCAGCGCGTCGAGGCTGCGCGAGTCGTGACCGCGCGAGTCGTGCCTGCCCGCGGCAGGCGTCGTCGCATCCGTGCCCGCGAGGCGCACCTCGCACGGCGGCAAGAGCTTGGCCTCCGCGGCGCGCGCGAAGAATTCGCGCAGCCCCGCGAGCGCTGCCTCGTCGAGTTCGTAGTGCAGGTTCTCGCGGAGGTAGCGCTCGTGCTCCGCGGCGAGCCCGCCGTGCGCCTCTGCCCAAGACACGCCGATCTCGGTGCGGGCTGCGAGGCCCGCTTCCAGCGACGCGCTGAGCAGCGCGCGCACCGACTCGTCGAGCACGCCGCGCCGCGCGCCCCACACCGCGAAGACGAACGGCAGGCCCGTCCACGCCTGCCAGGCCTCCGCGAGGTCGAGCTCGCAGGCAAAGCGCCCGCGCGCCGCGAGCGCGTCATCGCCGATCAGCACCGCGCCGGTGCCACCGCGCGTCTCCGCGAGGATCTGCGCAGGAGTGCGCGAATAGACGGTGAGCGCACGCCCCTTGCGGAGGTGCGCCGCGACGAGGCGCGCGAGCACGACGCTCGTGCGGCTCGACGAGTCGAGCAGCAGCGTGTCGAGCTCCTCGACGGGGCGCTCCGAGAGCAGCACGACCGAGCGCACCGGACCGCGCGCGCCGACGGCGATGCCGGGCGCGATCTCGAGCCCACCGTGCATCGCGATGGCCGCGGCAGGCACGAGCGCGGCGTCCGCCTCGTCCTCGAAGAGCCGCCGCGCGACCTCGGAAGGGCGCCCAAGCTCGAGCAGGAGTCTCGACGCGCCCAACCCCTGCAAGAGCCCGTGCAGGATGGGCTGCGTGTTCAGATAGCCCACTCCCGCGAAGCGCAGCTTGCCATTCGGGTCGATGGGGCCCGCGCCGTAGCGGTTCTTCGTGAGCAGCTTGCCGAGCGCCTTGCCGCCGGGACCCTGGCCGCCGTGACCGTCGGCGTTCATCGCGCGAGCTCCAGATGCTTCTTGGCGTTGCGGTCCTTGACCTTCATCGAGCCCTCGGGCGCAGAGGCGCGCGGATACTCCTCGACGACGCCATAGAGGGAGTCGCGCTCGACTGGCACTCTCCCCGCTTCACGAATCAAGCGCAGGAGATCGTGCCGAGTCAGCCCCATCGGCACGGTGCTGCCCGCAGAGTGGTAGATGGTCTCGTGCACGATGGTCCCGTCGAGGTCGTCGGCCCCAAAACGCAGCCCGATTTGGGCGGTCTCGACGGTCATCGACACCCAATACGCCTTCACGTGAGGGATGTTGTCGAGCATCAGCCGAGAGACGGATATGGTGCGCAGGTCATCGACCGCGGTCGACTCGGGCAGCTGCTCCATCGCGTTGTGCATGTTGTGGAACGCGAGCGGGATGAAGCACTGAAAGCCCTGCGTCTCGTCCTGCAGCGCGCGCAATCGCATGAGGTGATCGATGCGGTGCGCGTGCGTCTCGATGTGCCCGTAGAGCATCGTGCAATTGGTCTTCATCCCGAGCCGATGCGCGGCGCGATGCACGGCGAGGTACTCGTCGCCGTCCGCCTTGTCGCGCGAGATGCGCTCTCGCACCTCGGGGTGAAAGATCTCCGCGCCGCCGCCCGGCATGGTGTCGAGCCCCGCCGCCATCAGGCGCTGCAACACCTGCTCGTGGCTCATCGCGAACTTCTGCGCGAAGTAGTGGATCTCGACCGCGGTGAAGCACTTGAGGTGAATCGACGGGCGCAGCTTCTTCCAGCCGCGCAGGAGCTCCTCGTACCACTCGAAGGCGAGGTTCGGGTCGAGCCCGTTGACCATGTGCAGCTCGCTGAGGCGCTCGTCGGGGAACTCCGCGAGCTCCTTCCACGCCGCCTCGTGAGTGGCAGTCTGCGCGCCGGGCTGGCCCTTCTCGAGCTTGGCGAACGCGCAGAAGCGGCACGACGCCTCGCACACGTTCGTCGCCTCGTAGCGCAGGTTCACGTTGAAGTACGTGCGGTCGCCGTGCAGGCGCTCGCGCACCTCGTTGGCGAGCTGACCGACGGCGAGGAGATCAGGCTCGAGGTAGAGCGCGATCCCATCGTCCTCACTGAGGCGCTCCCCGGCGCGGACCTTGGCGGCGATCTCTGCGAAGCGCGGCGTCGTCATGGCGTAAGTCCCCAATGCGCGCGGCGTCCTGCGCGCTCTACACGGCCGAGGAGCTCGGCCTTCTTCGTTCGGGTCGCGGTGTCGTCGAGGAGCGGCAGCGCGGGGCGGTCGTGGACCGGCAGTCCCGCGCGGCGGGTCATCGTCCCGACGAGCACGCTCGCGCCGAACGTCAGCGCCGCCTGCGCGAGGCCCTCTCCGAGCGCGTCGAAGGAGACCGCGACGGCGCGCTCGGCGGGCGTGCTGAGGCGCACGAGCGCGACCTCGCGCAGCGCCTCGAGGCCGGTCGCGCCGTCGGTCGCGCCGAGGTCGGGGCGCGCGAACGCGAGGCCCTCGAGGGCTGTGTCGGGCGCGTCGCCGAGGTCGATCAGCGTCACCGCGTCGCCCTGCCGCTGCTCGCGCACGAGGTCCGCGAGCGCCGCGACCGCGAGCACATCCGCCGTGCGCAGGAGCGCGAGATCAGCTGCGCCGAGCGGCGCGCCCGCGAGCGCGCGACCACCGAGTTCGAGCAAGCCTGCGCGCTCGAGCGCGCGGCGTACGAGAGGTCGCATCGTGGTCATCAGTCCTCCGTGGCGAGCGAGGCGTCTTTGCCCCAGCGACGCGCGATCGAGTGGTCGAGGCCGAGGTGATCGAGCACGCGGGCGAGCACCGTGTCGACGGCCTCCTCGAGCGTCGTCGGCTTGCCGTAGAAGCTCGGCGTCGCTGGGAGCACGAGCGCGCCCGCGCGCGTGACGGCGAGCATATTCTCGAGGTGAATCGAGGAGTACGGCGTCTCCCGCGCGAGCAAGATCAGCGTGCGGCGCTCCTTCAGGAGCACGTCGGCGGCGCGCGTCAGCAGGTCGTCGGAGATGCCGTGCGCGATGCGGGCGATCGACGACATGCTCGCCGGCGCGACGACCATCGCGCCCCAACCCGCCGACCCGCTCGCGAAGGGCGCGTTGTAGTCTCGGCCTTCGTAGACGGGCACGCCGAGGGCGCGCACATCGCCGCCGACCTCGTGCGCCCACACTTGCTCAGCGGTGCGCGAGAGGACGACCGCGACGTCGCTGACCAGGCCTCGCTCGCGCGCTTCGCGGAGCAGGACCAGCAAGCGCTTCGCGTAGATCGCGCCCGACGCGCCGCTGATGCCGACGATCAGCTTGCGCGGGTCGCCCGTCACGTCGCGCCCCGCGCCGCCGGGGGCTTCACGCCGCGGACGAGCGAGGCGATGCCGAAGAGCAGGTCGCGGCCCTCGACCTGCGCGAAGCCCGCCTCCGCGAGCGCTGCCTCGTACTCGGCGCGCGTGAGAAAGCCCTTCATCGAGCGGGACAAGTACGCGTAGGCGGCGCGGTCGCGCGACACGAGCGAGCCGACGGTCGGCAGCACGACGTCGCCGTAGACGCCGTGGAACGCCCGCGTCACGAGGCGCACGGGCTTGAAGAACTCGAGCGTGACGAAGACGCCGCCCGGCGCGAGCGCCCGGCAGACCTCGCGCATCCCGGCGCGCGGATCCGCGAGGTTGCGCATCCCGAAGCCACACACGACCCCGGCGAGGCAGTCGTCCGCGAGCGGCAGCCGCATCGCGTCGGCGACGGCGAGCCGCGTCGTCGCCGAGCGCACCTTGCCCGCTGCGCGGCCCGCGACGAGCATGTCGCGCGCGAAGTCGAGCGCGAGCACACGGCGCCCCACAAACCGGGCCTCTACGGCCCCCGCGAGGTCGAGCGTACCCGCGCAGAGATCGAGGAGCGGCGCGTCCGCGGGCAGGTCGCGCGCGAGCAGCTCGAGCGCCTTTCGGCGCCAGGCGCGGTCGATGCCGAGCGAGAGCAGCCGGTTCAGCAGATCGTAGGTCGGCGAGATGCGGTCGAACATCGACCGCACCGCGACGGCGTGCGCTGCTTGATTGGGGGCCTTTCGCTCGGCGACTGCCGCGACGAGGGCGACGTCGTTGCTCGAAGACATGGCACCGCGCTCAGGGGCTGCTTGTTGCACGCCGGGCTCCCGACCGCCGGGCGCTGGACCGGCCACCGCGAGATTTCAGAAACATTTGAAAGCTCGCACGCCGATATAGGTGGCACCCCCCGGACCGTCAAGGGGGGTGGGCCCGCGGCGGGCCTTTGCCACAGACTTTTGCTCGCGACCGACCCGTGCTACACGCGGCGTCTATGTGGTCGCACGGGGAAGGTAACCCGTGCGGCGGCGTAAGAGGCGATGTCCCCGGAGGTTCGACTCCGGTTTGGCCAAGAATGAAGGCTCGCGCAGCGCGCGTGCCCTCCGTACGAACTGGGAGGATCTCGATGACGCTCCGGAACAAGATGTGGGGCCTCGCACTCGCGGGCCTCTTCGCCATGACGTCAATCTCCACCGCCGCGGCGCAGGACCCCGAGTCCGGCGACACCGGGCAGTGGCAGCAGCCGCAGGGCGGCGGGCAGCCGGCGGGCGGCGGCTGGCAGCAGCAGCAGGGTCAGCCCCCGCAGGGCGGCTGGCAGGGTCAGCCCCCGCAGGGTGGCGCGGCTCCGGGCTGGGGCAATCAGGGCGGAGACGCCGAGGCGCCCCCTTCAGGCAGCGGCGCGGCCCCGGCGAGCAGCACGGGCGCGGGCGATCACGCGGCGGCGGTCGGTCATCTCGGCGTCGGCTGGTTCGGCGTCGGCGGCGTGGCCCTCGGCCCCGACCCGGCGAGCGGCTTCACGGTCTCGACGCCCGCGGTCGGCATCCGGTACTGGCTCTCAAACGGCATCGGCCTCGATCTCGCGCTCGGCTTTGGCTACGCGAGCGTCAGCGGCACGCGCGACGCGCCGACCTCCGCCGGCGGCGTGACGGACATCCCCGGCTCGTCGGGCTTCGCGCTCGCCATCCACGGCGGCATCCCGGTCTCGCTCTACTCGGGCCAGCACTACAGCTTCCAGCTCGTCCCCGAGGTCGACCTCGGCT
>CAIUAC010001000.1 GCA_903896985.1 uncultured Sandaracinus sp. | reverse complement strand
TGTGCCGCACCTTCGCGGCGCCGGGTGAGCACGCCGTCCTCGGGAACCCGTCGTTCGTCTGTTATCGGCTCGGACTGCTCGCCGCGAACGTCGACTTCACCGAGGTCACGCTCCGCGACAACCTGTCGTGGGACGTCGACGCGATGCTCGCCGCCGTGCGCCCCGAGACGCGCCTGCTCTTCCTCGCGAACCCCAACAACCCGACGGGCGCGCACCTCCCGGTCTCCGAGCTGACGCGGCTGCTGAGCGCGCTGCCCCCGCGCGTGCTCGCGGTGCTCGACGAGGCGTACGTCGAGTTCGCTGACGCGCCCGACTTCGCGAGCGCGCTCACGCTTCGCGGGGTTCGCGAGCGATTGCTCGTCCTGCGCACTTTCTCCAAGGCGTACGGCCTCGCCGGAGCGCGCGTCGGCTACGGCATCGGGACGCCCGCGATCGTCGACTACCTCAACCGCGTGCGCGCGCCGTTCAACACGAACGCGCTCGGGCAGGTGGCAGCCCGCGTCGCGCTCGATGATCAGGAGCACGTCGCGCGCTACGTCGCGATGAACCGCAACGAGCGCGCCCGCATGAGCGCCGCGCTCGCGGCGTTGGGCTACGCGGTCGCGCCGAGCCAAGCGAACTTCGTGCTCGTGAACTTCGCCGCGCCGGGCAGGGAGGTCTACGAGAGGCTGCTCCGCAAGGGCGTGATCGTCCGCCCGATGCCGCCCCCGATCGCCAGTTGGCTGCGAATCTCGATCGGCCTCCCGGAGGAGAACGATCGACTCCTCGCCGCGGTGCGTGAGCTAGCGTAAAACTGCGCGCGATGACGCACGCCCATCGGCTCCCCTCCCTCCTTCTCGGCCTCTTCGTGTTCGCGCTCGCCGGCTGCGGAGGCGGAGCGACGACGACCGGAGGTGGTGAGACGACCGTTCCGCCCCAGAACGCGCGCCCCGCCTGGGAGCGCTCGCCGCTCGCGCTGCTGCCGCGTGACGCGTTCCTCGTCGCCCATCTCGATGGCCGTCAGCTGCGTGCCTCGCCCTATTTCTCGCTCGTCGAGACGATCTTCCGCTCTCAGACCCGCGACCAGAGCGACGAAGCCGCGCAGTCGGTCGGGCTGCTCCTCTCCGGCACCGACGAGGTGTGGCTGAGCGCGCGCGACGGGGCTGGGCACGGCGACGTCGAGGTGCTCGCCGTGCTGCGCGGGGCGGGCGTCGAGTCGGCGATGCGCCGCGCGCTCGTCGAGGAGCACCCGTCGGGCGCCCACGAGACGAAGCGGCACGCCGAGATCTGGCACTCCGGCGACGACGGCGCGTTCGTCCGCCTCGACGCCAAGACCTGGGTGATCAGCGTCGACGGCGGGCTCGAGGGGCTGCTCGAGCGCGTCGAAGGCACGACGCAGGGTGACCCGCTCGGCGACGCGCGCCTACGCACGACGGCCGAGCGCGTCCACTTCTCGACGGGGGCACCGGCGGCGATCGTCGCGCACCTTCCCCAGCGCGTGCGCGCCATGCTCGCGAACGAAGGGGCCCCGCTCAGCCTGCTCGCCGACGCCGACTACCTCGCCGCGCGCGTCGACGCCACGAACGGTCTCGTCATCGACCTGACCGCCGACATGACCTCCGCGGACGCCGCCGCGCGCGCCGAGGACGCGCTCCGCGGCATCGTGTCGAGCTATGCCTCCAACCCGATGGTCGCGCTGATGGGCCTCTCGGACATCCTGCGCCGCATCGACGTGCGGGCGACCGGGGCGCGCATCGACGTCCGCGCCTCGACCACCGACGAGGAGACGCGCTCGCTCTTGCAGCGCTACGGAGAGCTACTCGGCTCCGCCCTCTCCGAGCGCGAGTCGCCCTCGCGCGACGCTCGTTTGGCCTCACTCTCGCAGAGCGCAGCCCGCTGATGAAGCGCTGGCGCGTTCGGACCGCGACCTCCCCGCTGCGTGGGGAGGTGAGCGTCCCCGGCGACAAGTCGATCGGTCATCGCGCGCTGATCTTCGCGGCGCTCGCGGAGGGCGACTGCGTCGTCCGTGGGCTCTCGGGCGGGCTCGACAACCTGGCGACCGCCGACGCCCTGCGCGAGATGGGCGTCGCGATCGAGCGCGAGGGCAGCACCGCGCGCGTCGGCGGCGTCGGTCTGCGCGGGCTGCGCATCCCGCCCGGACAGCTCGACTGCGGCAACAGCGGGACCACGATGCGCCTGCTCGCGGGGCTCCTCGTCGCGCAGCGCTTCGGCACGCGCCTCGTCGGGGACGCGTCGCTCTCTCGCCGCCCGATGAAGCGCCTGATCGAGCCGCTCCGCGCGCGCGGCGGGCTGATCGCGGGCACGGTCCGGCTCGAGAGCCAGGACCTCTACGCGCCGCTCTCCGTGGCGCCGCTGCTCGAGCACGAGCACCTGATCGGGCTGGAGCACGAGATGGGCGTCGCGAGCGCGCAGGTGAAGACCGCGCTGCTGCTCTCCGGGCTGTACGCGCGCGGGCTGACGGCGATCCGCGAGCCCGTGCTCTCTCGCGATCACACCGAGCGAATGCTCCGCGCGCTCGGTGTGCCGCTCGAGCGCCTCGGTCCGATGGTCGTGCTCGACCCGAGCGAGTGGCGCGGAGGCTGGGACCCGTTCGAGTGGGAAGTGCCGGGCGACCCGTCGAGCGCGGCGTTCTTCCTCGCCGCCGCGCACCTCGTCCCCAAGAGCGAGATCACGGTGAAGAGCGTCTGCGTGAACCCGACGCGAACGGGCTTCTTCGACGTGCTGCGCGCGATGGGCTCGACCGCGTACCTGCTCCCGCAAGGCGACGCGGCCGGCGACGAGCCGCTCGCTGACGTCCTCGTCGAGCGCAGCGTGTCGCTCGTCGGCACGCGCACCGGCGGAGAGCTCGTCACTCGCATGATCGACGAGGTGCCCGCGTTCGCGGCGATGGCGGCGGGCGCGCGCGGTCGCACCGAGATCCGCGACGCCGAGGAGCTGCGCGTGAAGGAGAGCGATCGCATCGCGACGATGACGCTGGTGCTGCGCGCGTTCGGCGTGGCGTGCGAAGAGCTGGAAGACGGGCTGCGCATCGAGGGCGGCGCGAGGCTGAAGGCAGCGCACGTGCAGAGCGGCGGCGATCATCGCATCGCGATGTCGGCGGCGGTGCTCGCGTTGCGCGCGGAGGGCGAGACGATCGTGGACGACGTGGACTGTGTAGACACGAGCTTCCCTGGTTTTGCCGCGACCTTGCGCGCGCTCGGCGCGGACATCGTCGAAGAGCACGTCGCAGCCGACGTCGACAGCGCGCCGCGCTCGGGCGTCGTGGGCTCGGCGGGGGGCGCGTCGTGACGACCCGCGCGCGCCCCGTCGTCGCGATCGATGGACCCGCCGGCGCGGGCAAGAGCACCTGCGCGCTCAGGCTCGCGCAGGCGCTCGGCTTCGTGCTCGTGGACACCGGCGCGCTCTATCGAGGCGTCGCGCTCTCCGCGCAGGAGCGTGGCCTCGAGTGGACAGACGGCCCGGCGCTCGGCGAGCACACGCGCACGCTCGATCTGCGCTTCGAGACGGGCGTCGACGGCGCGCCGCTCCTCTTCGTCGACGGCGTCGACCGCTCGGGTGATATCCGCACGCAGGAGATCGCCCGCGGCGCGAGCACGGTGAGCAAGCACCCCGAGGTGCGGGCCGCGCTCCTCGGCCTGCAGCGGCGGCTCGGTGAGGACGGCGGCGTCGTCCTCGAGGGGCGCGACATCGGCACGGTCGTCTTCCCGGACGCCGAGGTGAAGGTCTTCCTCACGGCGGGCGTCGAGGTGCGCGGCAAGCGTCGGTACGACGAGCTCCGCGCCCGCGGACAGGACGCCGATCTCGCCAAGATCGTCTCCGAGATCGCGGAGCGCGACGCCCAAGACGCGGGGCGCGCCGTCGCGCCGCTGCGCCCCGCGGACGACGCCATCGTGCTCGACTCGAGCGCGCTGCAGCTCGAGCGCGTGGTCGAGCAATTGGTCGCGCTCGTGCGCCAGCGGTCGGGGGGATAGCAGCCCCCGGAGCGCTGTTCGCAGCCCCTCGACCGTTGACACGCGCGGGGCGTCCTGCTACCCCCGTCGCTCTCTCGGGGCGAGCTCGGGGTCGACGTGTGTGCCGCGGCACCACTCTTCCACCAGCCGCCAAGTTTCGCCTCGCGGCGCGACCCCTCCAAGGGGCTCGGGCACGAGCGACCGAAGAAGAAGCTATGCGTCTACGGGGCCCGATCCCGAGACGCGGAAGGGACTCTCGACAGAGAGAAAATGGTAACGAGAGGATGAGCGCAGCAGAAACGACTACGACGAAGGCGTCTGGAGGCGAATCGTTCGCTTCCTTGTTCGAGGCAGCCTTCGCCGCGCAGGCAGACTCACTCAAAGAGGGTGAGATCGTCAGCGGTACGGTCATCAAGGTCGGCAAAGACACGGTCATCGTCGACATCGGCTACAAGTCAGAGGGAGTCATCCCGGTCAGCGAATTCGCGACCCCCTCTGGTGAGATCCGAGTCGCCGTCGGTGACAAGGTCGACGTCCTCGTCGAGATCAAGGAGAACGACGACGGTCTCGTCCTCCTCTCGAAGGAGAAAGCCGACAAGCTCAAGGTCTGGGACGAGATCAGCGCCGCTTGCGAGCGGGACGAGCTGATCGAAGGAACGATCACGGCACGCGTGAAGGGTGGCCTCTCGGTCACCATCAAGGGCGGCGTCAAGGCGTTCCTCCCGGGCTCGCAGGTGGACCTCCGGCCCATCCGCAACCTCGACAAGCTCATCGGGCAGACCTTTGCGTACAAGGTCATCAAGTTCAACAAGAAGCGCGGCAACATCGTCTTGTCGCGCCGTGTTCTCCTCGAGAAGGAGCGCGACGAGCTCAAGGCTCTCACGCTCGGCAAGCTCGAAGAGGGCCAGGTCGTCACCGGCGTCATCAAGAACATCACCGAGTACGGTGCGTTCGTCGATCTCGGCGGCATCGATGGTCTCCTTCACATCACCGACATGAGCTGGGGCCGGGTCAATCACCCGTCCGAGGTCTTCAACGTCGGCGACGAAGTGACCGTCAAGGTCCTCAAGTACAACGCCGAGACCGAGCGCGTCTCCCTTGGTCTCAAGCAGACCATGGAAGACCCGTGGAACCACGCCGAGGAGTCCTATCCTGCCGGCAAGAAGGTCCGCGGCAAGGTCGTCTCGATCACCGACTACGGTGCGTTCGTCGAGATGGAGCAGGGCGTCGAAGGTCTCATCCACGTCAGCGAAATGTCGTGGAAGAAGCCCAAGCACCCGAGCAAGATCCTCGAAGTCGGCCAGGAGGTCGAGTGTGTCGTCCTCGACGTCGACGCGAAGGCCAAGCGCATCTCGCTCGGCCTCAAGCAGCTCGAGGCCGATCCGTGGACCGCGTTCACCCAGAAGTACAACCCGGGTGACATCATCCGCGGCAAGGTCCGCAGCGTGACCGACTACGGTGTCTTCATCGGCATCGAAGACGGCGTCGACGGCATGGTCCACAAGTCGGACCTCAGCTGGACGCAGCGCATCAACAACCCGGCCGACGTCTACCACAAGGGCGACGAGGTCGAGGCCATCATCCTCTCCGTGAACCACGAAGAGAAGAAGGTCTCCCTCGGCATCAAGCAGCTCTACGAAGATCCGTGGAGCCGCATCCCCGACCAGTACCCGTCCGGGACCGTCCTCGAAGTGCGCGTCATCTCCATCGCCGATTTCGGCGTGTTCGTGGAGCTGGAGCGTGGCGTCGAGGGTCTCATCCACCTGAGCGAGCTCTCCCACGACCGCGTCGACGACGCGCACAACGTCGTCAAGGAAGGCGACATCGTGAAGGCGGAGATCCTCTCGCTGGATCCGGCAGAGCGGCGCATCGCGCTCTCCCTGAAGAACGTCGACCAGAAGCTCGAGACCGTAGACGCGATGAAGTTCGTCGCCGAAAAGAAGGCGGAAGCCTCGCGTGTCACGGGTCCTTCGGGAGCGAGCGGGCGCGGCGGCGCGACCCTCGGCGACGTGCTCAAGGAGAAGCTCGGCGCGACGAAGGTGACGGAGTCGGTCAAGGAGTGATCCTGAGCCGCCCGCTGCGGAGGCTCAGCCTCGACAGCGAGCAACCAGCGTGACGCCTCAGGGCGTCCGCTGACCGAGAGAAGGCCGGCCCCCCATCGGGAGCCGGCCTTTTCCATTGGCGCCCGAAGAAATCGCTTTCTCGCGCGGTGGGGGCGCGGCGTGGCATCGTCAGCCGCAAAGTGTCTGACCCAACGACGAGCGGTCCCCAGTTCTTGCCGGCCTCGGGGCCTGGTTCGCGCAGACGGCGCACGGTGTTCCTCGCGGTGACGGGCGTGCTGCTGTTCGCCGCGGTCATCGTCTTTCATCCGGTGCTCGTGCCGTTCTTGCTCGCGACGCTCGTCGCGTACCTGCTCGCGCCGGTCGTCGCGGCGGTCGAGCGCGTGCGCGTCCGCAAGCGCGCGCTCCCGCGCTGGCTGGCGGTGCTCTTCGTCTACATCGTGCTCCTCGGCCTGCTCGGCGGGGCCATCGGCATCGCGGTGCCACGGCTGATCGCCGAGACGACCAAGCTCGCGCGCGAGGCCCCCAGGCTCGCGGAGCGCCTGCGCGTCGAGGTCCTGCCGCGCATCCAAGAGGCCGTGCGCGGGGCGACCGCCTCGTACCTGCCCGCAGGCGCCGCGCCCGACGTCGAGCCGCAGACGGCCGCCCAGATGACCAGCACCTCCATCCGCGTCGTGCCGGTCCAGGGCGGTGGCTACGAGGTGCACCTGCCGCCGAGCGGCATCGACGTCGAGCCTGTGGGCGAGGGCGCCTACCGCGTGACGCCCGCCGGTACGGCGGACGAGGCGCCGAGCCCCGACCTGAACGCGCAGCTCTCCGCGATGGTGACGCACCTCTTTCGGGAAGGCGGCGCGCAGGTCTCGACGCTCCTCTCGACCGCGCAGGCGCTCGTCCGCGGCGTCTTCGGCGGCATCTTCGTCTTCTCCATGATGATGATGATCTCCGCGTATCTCCTGATCACCAGCGACGCGATCTTCTCGTTCTTCCGCTCGCTCGTGCAGGCGGACCGGCAGCCGCAGTTCGACGACCTGCTGCGGCGGATCGACCGCGGGCTCGGCGGCGTCGTCCGCGGGCAGCTGATCATCTGCCTGGTCAACGGGCTGCTCTCCGCGATCGGCTTCTACATCGCCGGGCTCGCGTATTGGCCGGTGCTCGCGCTGATCGCGACGGTGCTCTCGATCATCCCGATCTTCGGCGCGTTCCTGAGCTCTGTGCCTGCCGTCGCGGTCGGGCTACAGCAGGGGATTGGCGTCTCCGTGTTCGTCCTCGTGTGGATCATCGGCATCCATCAGATCGAGGCGAACCTGCTGAACCCGAAGATCATGGGCGACTCCGCGAAGGTGCACCCGGTGCTGATCATCTTCGCGCTGCTCGCGGGGGAGCACTTCTTCGGCTTCCTCGGCGCGCTCTTCGCGGTGCCGGTGCTCAGCATCGCGCAGAGCCTGTTCCTGCACTTCCGAATGCTCGCGCTCGGGATTCCTGCGTCGAGCACCGCGCCGCCGGTCGCGTAGCGCCTGGCTCAGATCAGCGGCTGCGAGCCCGCCGGGACGACGATGACGACCTCGCGCTGATCGAGCTCTGCGATGGCGTTGCCGAGGACGACGATCGTCGCCCGGTAGATCTGCGAGCTGCGCGTCGGGGCGAGGAAGTCGTTGAGGAAGTGCACCTTGAAGATGACCTGCACGCCCGGGGTGACGTCGTAGAACTGAAGCTCGTCGCGCGGGATGACGTCGGCGCCGACGAGGGCCGCGCCGTCGTAGGCCTCGAAGGGCGTGATGGCCTTGATGAAGTAGCCCGCGTCGACCGGGGGCATCCCGGCGGGGAAGTCGGCGCCGTCGCGCACGGTCGTCGACAGGTCTTGCGGCGTCTCCTCGGCGAGCTTGCGGACGGCCTCGACGAGGCTGTCACCGAGGCCGGTGCCGTCGCTCGAGATGTTGAAGACGATGGGCGCGCCGGTCGCGTCCACGGTGCCCGTCTCGCGCGCCCAGACGTCGAATTGCTCCTGCGGCGTGGGGCCGGAGACCTCGGCGCCGCTGAGCACGCCGATGACGCGCGCGCCGATGCCGCGCAGGGCGCCGAGCGTGGCGTCGTAGGTCGCGGGCGCCGGGCCGAGCGTGAAGTCGGTCGGGGTGTAGACGTGCGTGCCGCTCGTGAGCGGGCCGTTCTTGGAGGCCGTGTCCGTGAGCACGACCATGATCGGCAGCGCGCCGGGGCGGAAGCACGGGTAGCCGAAGCGCGGGGTGTACTCGTCGGGGATCGACGGGCAGGTCTGGGGCCCGAGCCAGGGCACGATGCCGCTGCCGGTCGCCGCTTGGTAGAGCGCCTCGTTGCTCGAGGCCCAGTTGGCGCCGCCGAGGTCGGCGCGGAGCGCGCTGACGTCGCTGAGCATCTGCCCGGGGTCTGTGGTGATCACGCCGTAGAGGTTGAAGGGAACGTCGCCCGCGGGGCCGTCGTTGCAGCTCTCGATGCCGAGGAACGTCACGCAGCCACCGCTGCCGGGGCCGCCGAAGCCTGCGAAGCCGCCGACCCCGACGCCGATGTCCGAGATGCTCGCGGCCATGCGCGTGACGACGCTCGCGAGGCTCGACTTGAGCGCGTCGACCTCGCCGGTCATCGAGCCCGTGCGGTCGAGCATGAAGAAGACGTCGGCCTTGCGCAGGTTGGTGTCGAAGCGCAGGTCGCGGACCTCCTCGGCGCCGCCGTACGGCAGCACGACGTAGTAGTCGTCGGGCGGGATGCCGTCGGCCGGGTCGGCGGGGTTGTGCCCGGTCGCGACCTCGGCGGTGTCGGTGAAGCCGTCGCTGTCCGAGTCCGGGTTGAACGGGTCGGTCAGGTAGAGCGTCCGTTCTTCGGTGTCGCTGAGGCCGTCGTTGTCGGAGTCGTTGTCGCGGAAGTCCGGGAAGGCGTCGTCGTCGCTGTTGCGCGCGCGGCAGCCTGCGGGCGAGCCCGCCTCCTCCGCGTCGGCGATGCCGTCGTCGTCGCTGTCGATGTCGAGCGCGTCGGGCGTGCCGTCGCCGTCGGTGTCGCCGGTCTCGTACTCGTCGTAGAGGCCGTCGCCGTCCGTGTCGGTCGTGTTCGTGCACGCGACCGGCGGGACGCCTCCGTCACGCCCGCCGGGCGTCGCGGGGCGATTGTCGCGCGCGCAGCCGAGCGGGCCGAGCGCGAGGGTCAGAAACAGCAGCGAAGCGAGGCGAAGACGGCGCGACATGAAGACCTCCGGCCAGCGAGCGAGCGACCGTATCGAAGGGCACAGACGCGCCGAGGAGCCCCGCTCAGCGCGCCGCGCGAGCCTCGTCAGCGGTCACGATCAGGGGGCGTCCGCCCGTGGCGAGATCCGCGACGCGGCAGCCTCCGCCACCGACGGCGACGTCTGCGACCTTCCAGAACTGGTCGCGCGTCATCGTCACCGGGCCGAAGGACGCGATCGGGGTCGAGCTTCCGACGCCGCAGTAGATGTTCGCGTAGACCTCGGCGGGGCCCTGCATATCGTCCGAGAAGTAGTGCACCCCGACGCGGTAGGTCGCGGCTGGCGGCGTGTCGATGTTGATGTTCTCGGGGCCGAAGCCGTCGGTCTGGTCGAGGTCGAGGCGCGGGTCGTCGACGACGGTGGGCCCGTCCCAAGGGAGCACAGCGCCGGTCGTGCTGTTGCAGTTGCCGTAGTAACAGTCGAACGCCCCGTCGAACCACTGCGCGCCCATCGCGTGGAGCAGGTGGAGGTCGACGTCGGTCGAGTCGCAGCCCGGCGCCGACATCGTGTGACACGAGCGGTCCGGCGGGTTCCAGTAGAGCTCGACGCGCAGCCCCTCGGCGACGAGCGCGCGCACGGTCGTGGTGCACGTATCCGTCTGCCCGTCGTTGTCGGTCACCGTGAGCACGAGCGGATAGTCGCCCGCCACGTCCGGGAGAAAGCTCGTCGTCGCGGCGTTCGGCGGCGCGGGGGGCAGGGCGGAGGAGCCCGCGGGACCGCCGACCGCCTCCCAGCGGTAGGACACGATGGTGCCATCGTCGACGCCGCTGCCCGTGATCTCGACGGTCGAGAGCGGCGTCGTCTCGAGGACGTCGGGGCAGATCGCGTCGGGCGGGGTCGGCGTGCCGGTCACCGTGACCTCGCAGCTCGCCTCGAGGCCATCGCTGTCCGTCGCCGTGAAGCGGAGCAGGTAGTCGCCGACCTTGTCGGGGGTGAGCGTGGTCGCGACGCCTGTCAGCGGCGCGTTGGTGGCGACGCTCGTCGTCGGTCGCGTGACCAGGTGCCAGCGCGTCGTCACCGGGCCGCTGTCGTCGACGGCGGTCGCCGTCAGCGTCACGGGGCGGCGCGTCGGGGCGCGGAGCGGCGAGGCCGGACAGGTGACGACCGGGCCGCCGTTGACGAGGACGCGCGCGATGCAGGTGCCGGTGCCGCCGTCCGCGTCGGCCACTGTGAGCTCGAGCTCGTAGTCGCCCGTGAGGTCGGCGACGAAGGTCGTCGCGGGCAGATCCGTCGGCGCGATGCGCGGGGACGAGAGCGCGGGTGAGCTCGCGAGGCGCCACGCGTACGACACGACGCGCACGTCGTCGTAGCCGTCCCCGAGCACCATCACGGGCACGTTCGGCGCGGTGGTCACGGGCTCCTCCGGGCAGATCGCGGCGGGCGGCCCGACGATCGAGTGCACGATCACGTCGCAGGTCGCGCTGCGCCCATCGACGTCGCGCACCTCGAAGTGCAGCGCGTAGTCCCCGGCCAGGTCTGGCTCGACGCCGACGACCTCGTCGGCGGGCGTGATGAGCGGGGTCGAGCCGGCGGGCGTGCTCGCCACGGTCCATTCGCGCGACTCGATGCGCGCGGAGGCCGTGATCTCGGCCGTCAGCACGAGCGGGCGACGAGGCGAGGTGTAGCGCTCGTGGCGGCCGCAATCGACCTCGAGGAAGGTCGGCCCGAGGTCGGGGTCGCCGCTGTCGGGGCCCAGATCCTCGAGGATCGGGCCTCCGTCCGGGGGCACGGCGCGGCCGCTTCTGCCGGCGACGTTGGAGCGTGACCCACAGCCGGTGGCGAGCAGCGCGGCGCATGAGAGCAGCGCGAGGGCGAGCGTGTAGCTGCGACCGGACGTCATCCAGACCTCCCCGAGAAGCGAAGAACTGACGGCAGCCTAGCAGGGTCGCGTCGCGCTGGCGCGACTAGACGATCTCGATGACCACCGCGGTGATGTTGTCTTTGCCGCCGCGCTCGTTGGCCAGGTCGATGAACCGGCGCGCGGCGACCGTGGGGCCGAGGTCCGTGATCGGAGGAATCTCCTCGAGATCACGGAGGTAGCCGTGGAGCCCATCGGAGCAAAGCAGGAAGGTGTCCCCCACGCGCACGGGGAAGCAGTGCACGTCGACCTGCACGTACTCCCGGCTGCCGACGGCGCGCGTGATGACGTTCTTGTGGGGCGAATGAGCGGCCTCTTCAGCCGAGATGATCCCCTGCTTGAGCTGCCAGCCGATCAGCGTATGGTCCTCGGTCAGCTGCGACGCGACCCCATCGCGGACGAGGTACACACGGCTGTCCCCGACCTGCGCCGTCACCCCGACCTGCCCGGCGACGAGCAACGCCGAGAGCGTGGTGCCCATGCCTTGTTGGTCGGGATCGTGCTGCGCGATGCCAAACACCATGTAGGTCGCCGCTTGCACTGCGCTCTCGAGCAGGCGCTTCGCCTTGCGGAGGTCCTCCGGGGTGGGGCTCGCCGCCTCGAGCGCGCGAATCACCGCGGCGCCGCGGACGATCATGCCGTGGATCGTGTCGATGGCCTCTTGGCTGGCGACTTCGCCCGCATTGTGGCCGCCCATACCGTCCGCAACAGCATACAGGCCTAGCGCATCGTCCACGAAGAGCGCGTCTTCGTTCGCCATGCGCCGTCTCCCGATATCACTCAGACCACAGCCAAACCTGCGTAGCACGCGTCCCCTTTTTCCCCACCGGAGGCTACGTTCTACGACTGGATGCCCATTCTACGCAAGCGCGGCGTCGTGTGGGGTGCCTTTCCCTTCGTGGGAACAATCGTCGAGACCGGCGGTTGAATGGATGTCGCTCGAACCCCCTCCAAGGTCTGCCATGCACCTCGAAGTACCCTCCCGGCACACCGTTCCCGTGGCTCTCACGTTCGCGTTCGCGTGCGCGCTCGCGTCCTTCGCGCCCCACGCCGTGCGCGCGCAGGACCTCACCGAGACCCACCGCATCGAGGTCGCGCGGCGGCTGACGGAGTCGACCGTCTCCGTCTCGGCGGGCTCGTCGACTGGCTCCGGCTTCGTCGTCGGCCCGGAGCGCTGGATCCTCACGAACGCCCACGTCGCCCGGGAAGGGCGGGGCGGCGCGGGGCTGATGGTCCGCTTCTCGTCGGGCACTCAGGCGCTCGCGCGCGTGCTCTCGTTCGACCCCGGGCATGACCTCGCGCTGCTCGAGCTGCAGGGCACGGTGCCGGCCCGCCCGCTCGAGCTCGGGGACTCCGACGCGGTGCAGGTCGGGCAGGCGGTCCTCGCCTTCGGCAGCCCGTTCGGGCTCGATGGCACGCTGACCCAGGGCATCGTCAGCGCGCGTCGCGACCTGCCGTCGATGGGCGGACAGGTCCGCGGGCTGATCCAGACCGACGCGACGATCAACCCGGGCAACTCGGGCGGGCCCCTCGTCAACGCGCGCGGCGAGGTCATCGGCGTCAACACCGCGATCCTCTCGCGCAGCGGCGGCAGCCAGGGCATCGGCTTCGCGGTGCCCGTGTCGTACATTCGCGAGCTGCTGACCCAGGTGCGCGCCGAGGTCGCCGCGAGGGGCGGCCGAGCCCAAGGGGCCTCGAGCGTCGCCGGGCTGGTGGAGAACGCGGAGCCTCCGCCCGGCGCGCTGCAGTCCCTGCCGGCGACGGGGCCAAACGCTGCCGTCCGGGGGAGCGTCTGGCTCGGCATTCTCGGCGACGACTTCCGCAGCGGTAGCTTCGCCGGCGTGCGCGTGCAGCAGGTCGTGCCCGGGAGCCCTGCCGAGGCGGCGGGCCTGATCGGCGCGAGCGATCCTGCGCCGGGATACGTGCAACAGCTCGGCATCCCGTGGACGGGGCACATCATCCTCGGCGTCGACGGTCAGCCCGTGCGCAGCATGGAGGACCTGACGACGCTGCTGATGACGCGGCAGCCCGGTCAGCGCGCGGTGCTCAGCGTCACCGTGGGGCCTGGAGTACTGAACGGCGAGACCACGGTGAAGCTCCGGGCTCCGCCGCCGCAATACGCTCCGCGGCAGCAGGCGCCGGGCGTCAGCCGGCGGACGCCCCGCACGCGGCGTTGAGCCGGCCTCCGGCGGACGCTCTCGGCGCGTTCTCGGGTCGCATCCTCGTGACGTCTGCGCCGGTGCTCGTGTAACATCTGGGCCGTTCGGACGTACCGAAAGGCCCTCCATGACGCGCAAGCTGTTCCCCGCGCTCGCGATCCTCGCGGCGCTCGTTACCGTGCTCTCGGCCGCCCGCCCCGCGCGAGCGACCGTGATGGTCGAGCTCGCGCTCGAAGACATGATCCGCGACGCCGATGCGATCGTGCGCGGCGTGGTGCAGAGCAGCGTGGTGCGCATGGATCTGCGCACGGGGCAGCTCGAGCCGTGGACGTACTCGCGCGTGCAGACGAGCGCCTGGCTGAAGTCGACCCCGAGGGCGCCTCAGGCCTCGACCGTCGACATCGAAGAGCTCGGCGGGGTGTGGAACGGCGGCGGCAGCTGGATCGACGGCACGCCGCGCTATCGGGCGAACGAAGAGGTCGTCGTGCTGCTCAAGCGCGACCGTGAGGGGCACCTCCGCACGCTCGGCATGGTGCAGGGCAAGTTCGTCGTGCGCCGCGGCGTCCCCGGCGTGCCGACCGCGCTGGTGCGCGACCTCTCCTCGGTGGGCTTCGCCCATTGGGTCGACGGCCAGATGACGATCGGGCAGCTGCGCGGAGACCCCGCGATGGCGTTCGATGGCTTCGCCGCGCTCGTGCAGCAGCTCGCCGGCTACGCGGGAGGCGAGTGATGAACCGCCCATCACGTCTCGCCGTGGCAGGTGCGCTCCTGCTCGCGCTCGGGCTGTCGTCCGGGCCCGCGCGCGCCTGGACGCCCATCGATGGCAGCCGCCCCGTGTGGACGCCGCCCGCGCCCTACATGCTCACCACCGCGGGTAGCGCCGACCTGCCGATCGCGACGCTCGAGCCGATCGTGCAGCGTGCCTTCGAGGACTGGACTCGCGTCTCCTGCGGGACATCGCTGAGCGTCGCCTACGGTGGGCGCACGAGCACGCGCGCGGACGTGAGCACCTACGACGGCATATCGGTCGTCAGCTGGGTCGAGTCGGGCTGGCGGCACGGGTCGGGCGCGATCGGCGTCACGGCGCCCAAGTGGTCGAGCACGATCAACGAAGCCGACATGGAGCTCAACGGCGAGAACTACACGTGGATCGAGGGCTCCGGCACGGGCTCGCGCGTCAACGCGTACTCCATCGTCGTCCACGAGGCTGGCCACTACATGGGTCTCGGGCACTCGACCGACGGGAGCGCTGCCATGTACTACGCGTACGGCGGCGGCGTCTTGGCGCTCAACGCCGACGACGGCACGGGCATCTGCGCGCTCTATCCGGGTGGCTCGACCCCCACCGACTGCGCGACGACGGGCTGCCCGTCGGGGCAGACGTGCACCGGAGGCGTGTGCGTCACGCCGACGGGCGACGGCAGCGTGTGCTCGCCGTGCTCGTCGGGGGCCGATTGCACCGGCGCCGGCTCGTACTGCCTCACCTACCCATCGGGAGGCAATTTCTGCGGCCAGGCGTGCACTTCGGCGGCGGGCTGCAACGCGGCCGCGGGCGACGTCTGCGCCGATCTCGGCGGCGTCGGACAGTGTGTGCGCCTCGTCGGCGGGAGCCCCGACTGCTCCGGCAGCACGCCCCCGAGCGGCTGCACGCGCGACTCGGACTGCGCCGCGACCGAGCGCTGCAACACGACGAGCGGCGCCTGCGAGGCGCGCCCCGCGGGCGGCGCCCTCGGCGCCCCTTGCAGCGGAGCCGCGGCGTGCGCGTCCGGGCTCTGCGTCGGCGGCACTTGCTCGCAGACGTGTGACTGGCTCTCGCCGAGCTCGTGCCCGAGCGGCTTCTACTGCGACGGCGACCTGACCGGCACCTGCAACGACGGCGTCTGCCGCGCAGGCTCGGCGGGCACGGGCGCCGCGGGCAGCGCTTGCACCGTCGACACTCAGTGCGCTGCGCTGTTCTGCAGCGGAGGCGTCTGCGCGCAGCCCTGCGTGCCCGGCGGCGCGGCGGCGTGCCCGGCGGGCTTCGCTTGCCAAGCGGGGACCCTGCCGACGTGCGGCGCCTGCAAGACGAGCGGCGCGCTCGGGGACCCGTGCACGGCGAACGACGACTGCACCTCGGGCATCTGCGCGACGCTCGGCGACCGGCAGTTCTGCACGGACATCTGCACCGCGGCGGCGCCGTGTCCCGACCGCTACACGTGCTCGGCGGCGGGCGCCGTCTCGGTCTGCGTCGGCGACGCGGGCGGCCTCGGCGAAGCCTGCACGGCGAACCCGGACTGCCTCAGCAACATCTGCGCGGTCGAGGGAGACTCCTCGTATTGCACCCGCATCTGCAGCGACGGCGTGCCATGCCCGACGGGCTTCGACTGCGCCACGACCGCCGACGGCGTGACGCGCGTCTGTCGTCCGAACGCTCCCCCTGCGCCCGCCGGGGCCGCGCGCGCTCGCGGCGGCTGCGGCTGCGCCGTGCCGGGCGCGTCGTCCTCGACCGCAGGCGCAGGGCTGTTCGCGCTCCTCTTGCTCGCCGTCGGGCTGCTCCGCCGTCGTCCCCAGGTCTGACGCTGACTCAGCCTAGGTCGCTCCCCCGCAGCATGTGGAGCTATCTGCGCCCCCACCGGGGCGCGGTGCTCGTCGGCCTCGGCTGGGTGCTCGTCACCAACGCCCTCGACAAGGCGATCCCGTGGCTCTTGCAGCACGCGATCGACGGCCTGCACGACGGCGCGTGGACCACCGTGCGCAACTTCGCGCTCGCCGTGGTCGCCTGCGCCCTCGTGATGGGCGTCGTGCGCACGCTCTCGCGCATCGAGGTCTTCGACGCCGCGCGCGAGGTCGAGTACACGATGCGCGCGGAGTTGCTCGACCGCCTGCACGCGCTCGGCCCCTCGTTCTTCCGCAAGATGTCGACGGGCGACATCATGTCGCGCGCCATCAACGACCTCGGTCAGGTGCGGCTGCTGCTCGGCTTCGGTGTGCTCAACGTCGTCAACTCCGTCGTCGCGTGGGTGAGCGCCATCGCGCTGATGCTCGCGACCTCGCCGCGCCTCACGCTGTTCGCGCTGATCCCGTACCCGTTCTTCGTCTTCATCGCGCGCTGGTTCTCTCGCGCCGTGTTCAAGCGCTCGGTCGAGGCGCAGGCGGCGGCGGGGCTGCTCTCGGAGCGCGTGCAAGAGCAGCTCGCCGGCGTGCGCGTCGTCCGCGCGTTCGCGCTCGAGGACCACGAGCGTCGTCGCTTCGACGTCGTCAACGAGGCGGCGCTCGCGAAGAACATGTCCATCGTCGTGCTGCGCGGCTTCATGTGGCCGGTGCTGATGTTGGTCAGCTCGATCGGGACGCTGACCGTCATCTGGGTCGGCGGGCATATGCTCTTCTCTGGGGAGCTGACCGTCGGTCAATTCGCCAAGTTCAGCGCGTACCTCGGGCAGCTGGTTTGGCCGACGCTCGCCTTCGGCTACATGCTCTCGGTCGTGCAGCGCGGGCGCGCCTCGTACGGTCGAGTGCGCGAGCTGCTCGACGCGACGCCGGACGTCGTCGATGCGCCCGGCGCGCTCGCCGCGAAGGCTCAGGGCGCGCTCCGCGTCTCGCACCTCAGCTATTCGCACGTCGAGGGCGCGCGGGCGGTCATCGACGACGTCTCGCTCGAGGTCCCGGCGGGCGGCTCGCTCGCGGTCGTCGGTCCGACGGGCAGCGGCAAGAGCACGCTCGCGGCGCTGCTCCCGCGCCTCCTGCCGACGCCTCCCCGGAGCGTCTTCCTCGACGGGGACGACGTGACGGAGCTCGCCGCGCGAAGCCTGCGCCAGGCGGTCGGCTACGCGCAGCAGGAGCCGTTCCTGTTCTCGACCTCGATCGCCCGGAACATCGGCTTCGCGCTCGCGGATCCCGACGCACCCGACGCCCTCGAGCGCGTGCGCGCCGCCGCGCGTGAGGCGGCGATCTTCGACGAGATCGAGGGGATGCCGGACGGCTTCGACACGGTCGTCGGGGAGCGCGGCGTGCAGCTCTCGGGCGGGCAGAAGCAGCGCGTGGCGCTCGCGCGCGCTCTCTTGTGGGCGCCGCAGGTGC
>CAIUAC010000999.1 GCA_903896985.1 uncultured Sandaracinus sp. | reverse complement strand
GACGTTCGGGCAGGCGCAGTCGGCGACGGGTACCGACCAGACGCGGCTCTACGAGCGGGCGGCCTCGCTCTTCGTGCGCGCCGTGAACAACGCGCCGAACGACGCGCAGGCGCCGATCGCTCTCGAGCAGGCGGCCTTGGCGCTGCAGAGGACCAACCGCTTCGAGAGCGCGGGGCGCATCTACCAGCGCATCATCGATGAGGTCGCGCCGAAGCGCGGTGAGACTCCCGAGGCGCAGGGACGCCTCGATCGCATCGTGTCGAACGCGTACTTCCAGCTGGCCTACAGCGCGAGTCATAACTTCGACTACGACCGCGCCATCACGAACTATCGAGTTCTCGCCGACTCGCCGCGCTTCGCGACGAACACCGAGGCGAGCATGGTCGAGCGCCGCGAGAACGCGCTGATCAACGTCGCGAACATCCTCGAGTTCCAGCAGCAGTACACGCAGGCGGCGACGTACTGGGCCCGCGTGGCGGCTACCTCGCACGACGCTTCCACGCAGCTCAACGCGGCGTATCGCGTCGCCGAGATGAGCTACAAGCAGCGCAACTGGGGGAACACCGTCCGCGACATGGGCGCGTTCATGGACCGCTATCGCACGACGGCAGCGGCGGGCGAGCTCAGCGTCCAGGCGTCGTGGCGCATCGTCGAGGCACGCCGCGCTCAGAACAACGAGCGCGCGGTCCGGGCCGCCCTTCAGGTCGTCGTGGACACCTTCGCTCGGTCGGGTCAGCCCGCGGGCTCGCTCGCCGCGGAGTACGCCGCGCAAGCGAAGTTCGAGCTGGTCGATGCGGGCATGGCCGCGTTCGAGAGCTTTGCGATCGTACCCGGGCGTCCTGCGACGCTCGCCGCATACGTCACGAAGATCTCGGAGCAGATCACCGCGGGCGCCATCCAGTCCAAGCAGCTTGCGGCGAGCTACGAGCCGGTCCCGGCGTATCGTCGCCCCTCCTGGACGATCGCGGCGTTCATTCGCCAGGGACGCATCTACGAGGTGCTCGCGCGCGCCGTGCTCGACACCCCGTTCGTCATCCCGGACGACATGCAGCGCCAGATGCGCAACCTGCCGCCCGACGGCCGAGACACCGTTCGCGCCACGGTCGAAGACCGCGTCCATCAGGTGCTCGACGAGCGCACGCGCCCGATCGAGTGCCTGGCGGTGCAGCGATACGCGCTCGCGGCGCGTGCCGCGCGCGCAGCCAACATCGACAACGAGTACACGCGCCTCGCCATCGACCGCCTCAACGCTTACGGCGAAGAGCGCATCGTCGAGTGCGTGACGCAGGCCAACGCGGCTGACGCGACGGCGTACACGCCCGCTGTCCCGGGCGAGTTCGCTCGCGCGCCACGCGGACAGAACATGGACATTCGGCCCGACATCGCGCCGCCCTCGCTTGCTCCGGAGGACCAGTGAACCAGCCAAGCGAAAGCGGGACCTCGATCATGCGCTCGCGCTTGTTTGGACTGTGCTGCTGCGTGCTCGCTCTAGTCGGCGTGCCGATGCTGGGCGGCGCGAGCCTCTCAGCCTGCGGTGGGGATACCCCCACGGCTGACGGCACGACGGGTGGCGGCGGCGACCACACCGCGGGCGGTGAGGGACAAGGCGGCGGTGGCGGTGGTGGTGGTGGTGGTGGTGGTGGTGGTGGTGGCGCTGGCCCGACTGGGCCCGTCGCACCTCCTCCCGGCGACCTCGAGGATGGGCTCGACACGCCGGACGCCGGCACGGCAGCGCCCCCGCAGGCCGCTCCGGACGCGGGCGGGGCTGCGGCCGAGACCGACACCGGCTGGGGTTCCGCGGAGACGGACACCGGCACGCCGCTTCCGCCGCGTCGGCCGATGAATTCCTCCGCGCGTAGCTCCTATCGCGACGGGCTCGCCGCTTCGCGGGCGGGGAACGACGCGGCCGCGCGACAGGCGTTCGAGGCGACGCTGTCGGCGGATCCGTCGGCGTTCAAGGCTGCGTATGCGCTCGGCGTCATCTCCGACCGCGCGGGCAACGAGACGCGCGCCCTCGAGTACTACCGGCAGTCGCTCCGCTTGCAGGCCGACTACGAGCGCGCCGCCGAGGGCGTGATCGCGGTCTACATTCGCCGCGCCGCCGTCCCGGACGCGCTCGCGTTCATCGAACCGCTCGCGCGGCAATGGGTGCGCAACCTCGCGCTGCAGGCGCTCTATGCGGAGGTGCTCGTCGCGGCCGATCGCCCCGACGACGCCATCACCGCTGCGCGCGCCGCGCTTCGACGGGACGAGCGGTTCGTCCCCGCGATGATCGCGCTCGTCAAGGCCAGCCTCAAGCGCCAGCCGCCGCGCACCGAGCTTGCGGAGAGCGTGCTCGATCAGGCGCTCGCCATCGACGAGAACAACGCGGAGGCCCACTTCATCAAGGGGCGCATGCAGCAGACGGCCAACCGCCTCGGCGAGGCGCTCGCGGAGTACCGCAAGGCAGTCGACCTGCGTCCGGACTACGTCGAGGCGCGGGTCGCGCTCGGCTTGCAGTTCATCGCATCCGGCAACTACGACGAGGCGCAGCAGTCGTTCGAGACCG
>CAIUAC010000998.1 GCA_903896985.1 uncultured Sandaracinus sp. | reverse complement strand
TACGTTCGGTAACGAGCCACGTCGCGCGTGAGAAGCGCGTGCCGCGCCACCGATGCATGCGCACCGATGAAGAAGTCCGGCAGCGTCGACGTCCGCGTGCCACCGCGCCTACGATACGCGAGAAACGCCTTTCCCGCAGCGAAGGCCGCCGCGAATGGCAGCGCTTCACGTAGGAAGGTGTCGCTCGGGAGGGCCGCGTCGACCTCTTCGATTGACTGAAAGCCCGCGGACACCTCCGCGAGGATGATCGGGTTGATCACGAGGGACTCACGCGCCCCCCAGCGTTCGAGCGCTTCCGCACACCGTAACCCCTCCACCATCGGCGTAGCTGGGGGCTTGCCGCGGCGCCCCGCACCGTGCGGGGCGTCAGCGTGAGCGGTCGGCGGCGCGCGGCGCGAGCGCGCAGCAGCGCTTGTACTTCTTGCCGGAGCCGCAGGGGCACGGCGCGTTGCGCGACGGCCGTCCGCTGACAGGCTTGCGCGGGCCCGGGGCCGCGTGGTTCGTGGTGGCGCCGACGGCGACCGTGGCGGCGCGCGCGGCGAGCTCGTTTGCCATGGCACGGACGACGGCGCGCACCTCGTCGTGGCGACGGACGAGCTCGTCGCCGTAGTGCTCCCAGACGCGGTCGAACAACGCGCTCGCGGCAGGCGTGGTGGCCTTGGGGCACGGGCGTGCGTCGCGACGGTCGACGCGGAGGTCACCGACGTGGCGCGCGGTGTCGCCGTGGATGCGGTAGAGCCCGAGGACGATCTCCGTGCACGCGCAGGCCGGGTTGGAGCAGTGATGATCGACGACGTGGTACGCGGTTCCGTCGACCATCACGACGGGGTTCCAGTCCGCGGGGAACAGGTGGTGATAGGGCGTCATCGAGTCGTCCGCGCACGCGGCGAGCGCGCGCTTGCACGTCGAGCGGTCGCGCTGTGCGACCGCTCGCGCGGCGCGCTCGCGAAGGACGTCGAGCGAGCCTGCGATCGCGTCGGCGAACCACGAGGCTTCGGCGAGCAAGCGCGCCGCCCCGTCGTCGCGCGCCTCGCACCGTCCCGTCGCGAGCGAGACGACGACGACACAGCGATCGTCGTAGGCGCGGACCTTCGTCTCCCCCAGACGGTCGGCGGAGCGAAGCCGCAGCGCGACCTCGTGCGCGAGCTCGTCGGCGCTCGTGTCGAGCAGGGGCTCGACGACGACGCCGTGACCGCACGGCGTCGAGTCGGCGTGCGCGGGCGGCGCCCACAGCGAGAACGGTTGGCCGGCGTCGAGGATGCGAGGCGCGTCGAAGATCACGCGACTCGGATGCGCGCACCCGACGCGCGCGTCAACGCGCGGAGCGAGTCAGCTCGAGCTCGCCTGCAGGAGCGGCGGCTCGGTGTCGAGGACGACCTCGACGGAGAGCTCGGGATGAAGGGCCGCGATGCGATCGGGCAGCAGCTCGCGGAGCCGCTCGGCGGGCCAGCCCTCGACGAGGAGCTTCACGACCGCGTGCAGATAGGCGCGCGGATTGAGCCCGTGCGCGATGGCGGTCGCGATGATGGACAGGATGCGCGCCGTGCGCTCGCCGCCGAGGTCCATCCACGTGAAGAGCCAGTTACGACGACCGAGCACGAGCTTGCGCAGCTCTCGCTCTCGACGATTGTTGGTCAGCTCGATGTGGCCGTCATCGAGGAACAGCGTGAGGCGCTTCCATTGACGGTGCAGGTAGCCGAGCGCCTTGCCGAGCGGCGTCTGCGGCGGGATCTTGGCGCGCTGTTCGTCGACCCAGAGGCGAAGCGCGTCGAGGACGGGTGCGCTGTCGTGACGTCGCCGCGCCGCGCGCTGCTCGGCCGTGTCGCCCGCAAGCATCGAGGCCTTCTCGATCGCGAACAGGGGTGCGATGAGCTCCACGCCCTCGAGGCCGAGCTGGTCGCCGCTGCGCGCGGCTTCGACGAGGCGTCGGCGTCCGTGAGCCCAGCATCCAGGGCGCTTGCCGCCGGCGCGCTCGAGGAAGCTCAGGAGGTTGGTCCCGTCGCACTGCACGGTGCGGTAGAGGTCGTCGCCGAGGAAGCGTCGCACGCTGTCGGAGTCGCCACTCGGCGAGTAGAAGAACGTGACCCATCGAGCGTTGGTCCACGCCCAGATGGTACCCATGCGAATGCCGTCGGGCGCGTCGCGGTCGAGCACGGGAATGCTGGTCGCGTCGGTGCCGAGCAGGCCTGGCGCACGCGTCTGCTCCTCGAGGAGCGCGCCGAGCGGCGCGAGGCGGTCGATCGCGACAGCGACGCTGCGGCCGAGCGTCTGCGGTGCGATCTCGACGCCAGCGCGCTCGAAGCGAAGACACTGCCGCTCGATCGGCTGGTGCTCGAGGTACTTGTCGCAGAGCGCCTCGACGATGAGGGTGTCGCCGAGCTTGCCTCCCGCAACGAGCTGCGCGGAGGCCTTGGCCGAGACGAGGTGATCGCAGTGCGGACAAGCGCAGCGCTCGACCTGGCACTCCCTCACGAACAACTTCGCGGGCTGGAAGTCGAGCACGTCGTGCTGCGCGAACGTCATCGTCGGCATCTCGATGCCGCAGAGTGGACAGAGCCTTGCCTCGGCCGTCACGCGAGAGATGTCGGGGACGCGCGGCAGGTGCGCGGCGAGCACGCCGCGCCCAGGATGACGGCCACGGCGCGAACGCGGCGGCTTCTTCTCATCGGGCGACGGGACGACCTCGGTTGCGGGCGTCGCGGCGGCCTCCGCGTCCTTCTCGAACTTCAGCTCAAGCTGCCGCTCGAGGCGCTTGAGCGTCTCCGAGCGCGGGCGCTTGCGCGTCAGGTGCGCGACGCGCTTCGTCAGCTCCGTGTTGAGGTCGCGCATCCGCGTGATGAGCGTGAGGATGGCCGCGATGAGCCTCGCGAAGCTCATCGCGGCCACCATGTCCTCGAGCCAGACGCGCACGGCGTCGACGTCCGGTGCGTACGGCGAGGTCACCGTCTCGCTCTTCGTGTCGTGCGCCCCAGCCACGACGGATAGGTAGTCATTGCGCGCGCGAGGACAAGAGAGCACGCATGGACGCAGCGCATTTCGATCGCACCTCTGCACACAAAGTGCGATCTCGTGAGTCCCGCGCGCGACCTCGCGGCCGCCCCGCGCTCTTCGCTACGCGGCTGAGCGCGGCTCCCAGCGCGGTCGTCGCCGGGCGCCGGCGAGATCGATGCCCTCGAGGATCAACGCGAGCTCGGAGGCCTCGACGGCGCGCGCCGACAGGCGCCCGTCCGCGCCGAAGCTCGGGTGGAAGCGGCCGCGCTCGAGTCGCTTGGCCCACAGCGCGAAGCCGTTTCGATCCCAGTACACGACGCGTACCCGATCGCATCGCTTCGAGAAGAAGACGTAGAGATGCCCGCTCAGCGGGTCCGCGTCGAGCGCGCTGCGCACAATGGCAGCAAGGCTGTCGACACCCTTGCGCCCGTCGACCGGCTGCGTGGCCACGAACACGCGCACGCTCGGCGGCAGGCTCAGCATGATCCCTCCTCGAGCACGGCAAGAAGCCGCAGCAGCTCCTCGGCATCAAACCCGAGGCCGACTCGGACGACGCGTCCCGCGGCAAGCACCACGTCGAACCCGCCGGCGCGGACGGCCGGCACGAGCGGCCGCGCGACCTCGACGAACGTCGCCTCCGCAACGCGGGCGCCGTCGAGCTGCCTCCGCCAGCGAGCGAGCCGCTGCGGCTCGAGGCCTCGCTCTCTCGCGAACCCTCGCAGCGACAACCCCGACGCGCCCGCCGCCGCGAGCACCGACGCGGCGTCCGCCGCCGTCCACCGACGAGCGCCCATCACCGCCGCCGTCACCCCCGAAGAGTTCCTCGCCATGCGCACCTCCGCGCGCAGGCGTGCGCCGGCGGCGAGGCGCGATCCAGGGTCTGACTACGCCGGTGGTGGAGGGGTTACGCTGCAATCAGGTGTTTGGCCTCACCGATCCGGACCCTCCCGCGACGTATCGTGCGCCAAGCGTGACGGACACCAGTCACGTGGGGACAAGCACGACTACCAACTCTGCGACAACATCAACGTCGACTTCGGCGACGACGACTTCGACTTCGACTTCGACTTCGACAACGACAACATCGACGTCGGCGCAGATGTGTGGCGCTCAGGGGATAGGCGTGATGTGCGGCCACACTTATAGCGGGCCTGACTGCAACGACTGCGCCTTCAATGATGCATCCTGTTGCTCGCAAATAGGCGCAT
>CAIUAC010000997.1 GCA_903896985.1 uncultured Sandaracinus sp. | reverse complement strand
GCCGCGCAGCCCGACGCGCACCCGGACGGCGTCTCCGCGACGGCTGAGCGCGCCGCTGCCTGCGTGGTCGACGAGCAGCAGACCGAGCAGCGCGCCCGCCGACTCGATGAACGCGCGGTCGGACGGCTCGTCGGCGCGCTCGTCGTCGGCCTGTGCGGCGAGGAGCCCCGCGAGCGCGCGCACGCCGTCGCTGCCCCGCGGGAAGGGCGGCCCCGCGAGGCGCTTCGACGCGTCGACGAGCGCCCCGCAGGCGTCGCGGTGCGCCTCGCGCCAGTCGAGCGAGAGGCCGTCGTCTGCGGGCGGCGGCTCGCTCAGAACGTCGGGTCCGTCCGGTAGGTCAGCGACAGGAACGGATAGCCGAAGCGCCACCCGTCCGACGACGAGTCGAGGAAGATCGGCTTCACCATCGTGAGATCGAACCCGAAGTTGCTCCCCGAGAAGCGCACCCCGTAGCCGACCGTGAAGGTCTCCTCGAAGAAGTCCAAGGAGCTCGCGCCGATGTCTCCCGCGACCGCGAGGAGGTCGCCCTCGAGGAGCAGGGAGAACACGCCGGCGACGCGGGCGACGAGGCCGAGGTTGAGCGTGATCGGGAAGACGGTCGAGAGCTCTCGGCTCAGCCAGAAGCGCGCCGAGGCCGAGGCGTGCACGTAGCAATTTTCCGTGATGCAGGCCGTCGCGGCGGCCCCTAAGCGGCCGACGACGAGCGAGGAGCCCCCCGACCCGAAGTCTCCGATCACGAGGAGCGAGCCGATCCCCGCCATGTGGAAGCGCGGAAGCTTCAGGAACGCGTACTTCGCCGCGACATCGGCGAAGTAGAAGAGGTCCCCCGCGACCGGGACCATCGAGGTCAGCGTGAGCTGGAGGTCGTCGGTGACCGCGACGCCGCCCTGCACCCACAAGAGCTCATAGTCGGAGACGTAGATGCTCCCGCGCGGCGCGGTGAAGGCGGTCGGTCCGAGCACGACGTGGTCCGCGTTCGCGTCGTCGACGCGAATGTTCTCGGGCGTCGGTTCGACCACCGGCGCGACGTAGCCAGGTTGGCCGTATATCTGCGGCGCGGCGGGCGCGTAGTTACCCGGGGGCGGGGGGGGAATGCTCGCGTAGCCCTCCGGAACGGCCCCGCCGGCGGGGGGCGTCTCGACCACGACGACGGGGGGCGCGTCGGGCACGGCGGGCGGCGTCGCCACGCCCACCGTCGTCACGGCCACCGTGGGCGCACCCGCGTCGGGAGCCTGCTGCGCGTGCGCTCGGCTCGCTGCCCCGAGGGCGCCACAGACCGCGCCGAGGGCGAGCACCACCCGCCAGGAGCGGGCAGCGGCGCGCAGCGCCCCACGGATCGGCAAACCCTTGAAGGCAATGGTCATCGAGGTCTCCATTCGGCGGTGCGAAGCCAGGCTCCTGTCTATCACGAGGGCGTTGCCCCGTAACCGTCGACGTGGACTTGTCGGGGGCCGCGCGCCTCAAAAGAAGTAAGCTGCGACACCCCTGCGATGCCTCGGCCCAACTACAAGCTCGCTTCGATGACCTATGAGGAGGCGCAGCGCCTGATCGACCGCGGCGCCGTCGGCCTCTTGCCCTGCGGCGCGATGGAGGCGCACGGCCCGCATCTGCCGCTCGAGACCGACGTGATCATCGCCGTCGAGAGCGCGATGCGCGCGGCTTCGGCGCTCGCGCGCGAGGACATCTACGCCGTCGTGCTGCCGCCGATCGCCTACACCGTCGCGGACTTCGCGGAGAGCTTCGGCGGCACGATCACCTTGCCCGCCGACGTCGTGCGCAACTACGTCCGCGCGGTGTGTTACGGCGCGATAAAGGCCGGGCTGCGCGGCGTCGTCCTCTGCAACGCGCACCTCGAGCCGCAGAACCTCGATGTGCTGCGCAGCGTGTCGGTCGAGGCGCTGTCTCGAGG